>CAXEVD010000262.1:0-3396 GCA_963999395.1 uncultured Halieaceae bacterium | reverse complement strand
TCGGCAACGGTCTGTGCGTCGGTATCGAGTGAGAAATGTCGGATGTCGGGCATGGTAGTTCCTTCGCGTTAGCCCAATACGGCCACGCACTTGATTTCGATTTTGAGCGAGGGGTCGACCAGTGCGCCCACTTGTACGAGTGTCTGACTGACCTCCGGCGCCTTGCCGTAGATCATGTGGCGCTCGGTAAATAGCGCCTCGACTTGCGCCATGCAGTCGTTCACATCGGTCACGAACCAGGTCTCATCGACAATGTTGTCCATGTCGGCACCAAACTCAGCCAGCACCGCCGCTACATTCTGGTAGGCGAGCTTCATTTGCTCAACCAGATCCTCAGGTATGCCACCTGCCTCATCCATGGCAACTTGTCCGGCCATGTACAGAGTGTTGCCCACCTGAACGCCTTGACTAAACAGATCGGCGTAGGGGCCGCTGCGAAAGAGTTTTTTCTCGATAGGCATACTTGTTCTCCGGGTTGCTCTGCGAGTCGGCTTTTCAGCGCTTTTGCTCACGTATGAATTGTTAGCTGTGCGATGGTCGGCCACGAGTAACAATCTTTTCAGGGCGAAGATTAACACTGCAGACATATGAACCCAGTATCGGGGAGTGGCATTGAAATGAATTGGCCAGATGCGCCAAAGGGTTGGCTAAACCTGCCAACCGGGTGGGCTAGTGAATGTCTTTACCGAGGCGAGTCAGCCGTCTTGCAGCGACAAAGCCTACAAGGCTGCTTGCGCCAAACAGGCCGTAGTACACCTGAAAACCTTGCTGGCCACTCCAGTTGGCCAGGGCCCAGGATTGCACCATCGGCACATAGATATCCGGGGTGTACGCGAGCAAACTGATCAGACCGACCGCAAGCCCCCGGGTGCTGGCCGATACATCGCACTCATCAAGGGTTGCCCAGAAAATACCCCGTACCCCATAGGTGAAGAGCGCTATCAACAGCACCATGGGGAATAACACCATCACGCCGACGGTGGCAGGTAAGGAGGGGAGGAGCGCCAACAGCCCCCCGGCAATCAGCATGAGGATGCCGAGGAAGGGGATGACCTTAAAGTAGTCTCCAATAAACCCTGCCAGCACGCCGCCCAGCGGTCGCATCCATAATCTGCCCACCGTGATGGCCCCCACCGTGACAGCACTCAACTGGAAGATGGATTCCAGCAGTCCGGCCAGAGAGTAGGTCACCCAGAAGATTTGATAACCGATCAGGATGACGAGGGCCGCCAGCCAGATTTTTTGGTTGGTGAAGAGTTCTTTCATATCCCGGGAAAATCCTGACATGCCGCGTCGATGGGGATCAGGCGGGGCTTCCATCGTCGAGGTTCTGAGGGCAAAAAAGACAATGGGCGCCAAGCCAATCGCAACCAGGCCGTAGAACACAATCACCGCGGTAAGAGATGCGCTCGTGCCCGCCCCGACACGATTCAAGAAGTAGGCAAAAACAGCGAGCCCAATGCTCGCCAACAACGCCTCAACCAACCCGCGACCACTCTCCAGCAAACCAAAAAATCGACCCTGTTGGTCGTGTGGTGCAAGGAGAGAGGTGCCTTTGATCAGCGCGCCCCATAGCGTCAGTCCACTGGTCACGCCCCAGCCGATGAAAATCCATTTGATCTGCGCAAAGTCGGGGGCCGTGCTGAGCCAGAGCGCGAAAACCCCCGTCCCGGCCATCGAGACGCTGATCAACCAGCGGGTGGGCAGTTTGTCTGACAGCCACCCACTGGGTAGATAGGTTAAAAAGAAAATGACCCCCAAGATCGAGTGGCACTCAGCCAGTTGCGCGCGGGTGATATCGAAGGTCTCTAGCATCGATCCCTCGAAATTCTGGCGCATGTACACCGCCGGATAAATCACACCGCTGCCTACAATCAGCAAAAGGAGCTGCACATAGCGATGCCTTAGGCTGGGCTTGGCCACTTTAGCCTCTGGCTGCGCCGGTGATGATGTCTCGATGGGTTTCTCCTTGTCGCCAAGTCATTTGCTTCTGTAGTGCACCTTATACAAAAGCTGGAGCTACCGCATAAAAACCCGCCATCGAGGCGGGTTTTTATGACTGTCCTAGTGAACAGGCGCTTAGGTGATCAGCCCTCCGAGTGGTTGGCCTTCCACTCCATCGCAGCCCGCACCCGCCGTTCCACCGAGGGATGCGTATAGAACAGCCACTCCTCCAGCGTCCCCGGCCGCGGGTTTCGGTACTCAGCGGTCTTTACCAGCGCGCTCGCCATGCCGTCGGGCAAGTTCACCATCTCATAGGAGTAGTGGTCCGCCTCGGTCTCGTTCATGCGCGACAGCGTGTTCGACACTGGCTGGGTGAACATGGTGATTACGCCGACCAGAAATAGCAGCACCGGCAGGGTGCTGGGATCGCCGATGTCTTCCCGCGCGCCAAAGAGTCGCGCGACGGGATTAAATGCCTTGTCGGCAATGAAAAAGCTCGCCATGACGATGACAATGGTGAGGAACACACCGTCCCATACGTGGCCCAGCTTGTAGTGCCCGATCTCATGACCAGTAACCGCTTTCACCTCATCCAAGGTGGCTTCGTCGAGTGCGACGTCTGAAATAGCGATCCGCGCGGCGTCACCAATGCCCGCCACGTTGGCGGTGAAGTTATTGGACTGTCGCGAGCCGTCGTACATGAAGACCCGATCGGTCGGAATGCCAGCATCGATTGCCATACCTTCGACCGCGTCGCGCACCTCACCGGGGGGTACTGGCTGATAATCATTGAATAGCGGTGCAACGTAGGTTGGGCCAACCACCATCAAAAAGGCAACAAACACGCCGCTGAAGGCGCCGCCCCAGAGCCACCACAGTTTTTTAGCTTTCTGGATAAACGCATAGATCGCCACCAGAAAAATGCCGAACAGCAGCACGGATATAGCCAGTGCCAGCAGGCCCTGGCCGAGAAAATCCATTAGCGGTTGACTGGTACGACCGTACTCGGTCTCGCGCCACCAGCCCGCGAACACCGACCAGGGCAATTCCAGCAACTCCGACACCACCAGATACACGGCTGAGATACTGAATACCCGTATAAAAAATCCGCGTTTGGAGAGTTTGTCTGCGGTTTTAGTGAGGAGGCCGGTACGGACAATGATTAGGGTAACGATCGCGCTGATCAGCAGGCCCCATAGCATCAACCATTGGTTACCGGAGGTATAGGCGGCGGCGGCGGAGCGGGAGTTCAATGCGACGATGCGGCTGGGCGCGAAGGTGGAGCTGGCCCAGGCGCGTGATGCCGACCTGGCACCCATGATCACCGCAATCAATGATCTGTTGCGGCGCAACCTGGCCCTGATCAAACGTGAGGTGCATTTCACCCGGATTGTCAGCCACGAATTGCGCAATCCGCTGGCCACCCTTGATGCCGCCCTTGCATTGACCCAG
>CAXEVD010000261.1:0-3400 GCA_963999395.1 uncultured Halieaceae bacterium | reverse complement strand
CAGACAGAACTGCGACGGCCATGATTTGACGATGGGCGTCAGCAGGTCGAGCAAGCCAGCGGCCTCTTCGCGCACGGCAGCGTCCGGCGAGTGCTTCTTCTCGTCGACCAGCGTCGAGGAGAACAGGCACAGCGACAGGCCGCCTTCGACGAAGGCCTTCTGCGCCAGCAGCAGACGACGGATGTCGGCGTGCTGAACCAGCGGAATCATCGGGGTGTTCGGGTCACGCTCGGCCATGCCACGGCCCTGGGTACGCTCACGGGCGTAGTCCAGTGCGTGCAGGTAACCGGTGTAACCCAGCATGACCGAACCCAGACCTACGCCAATGCGCGCCTCGTTCATCATGTGGAACATGTTTTTGAGGCCTTCGTTTTCCTCGCCCACCAGGTAGCCAAGACAGTCACCGCCCTCGCCAAAGTTGAGCAGCGTGTTAGTGGTGCCCCGCTGTCCCATCTTGTGGTTGAGGCCCGCGAGCGCAATGTTATTCGGCTCCCCTAAGGAGCCGTCTTCCTCGACGCGAATTTTGGGCACGAGAAACAGCGAGATGCCCTTCACGCCTGGAGGCCCATCGGGAGTTCGGGCCAGTACCATATGCACAATGTTCTCGGAAATATCCTGCTCGCCTCCAGAGATCCACATCTTGGTACCCGTCAGCTTGTAACTGCCATCACCATTAGGCTCGGCCGAGCAGCGGATATCCGACAGTGATGACCCGGCTTGGGGCTCAGACAGGCACATGGTGCCAAACCAACGTCCCTCTACGAGAGGCGGCAGGTAACGCTCGCGCAGGGCTTCGCTGCCGCAAGCCTGTAACATGTGCGCATTAGAGGAGGTCAGGAATATGTAGCCAGTCGCCGGCGCATTGGCCGCTTGAAAGATACCCTGCATGAAGTTGGCGACCATCACGGGCAACTGCATGCCGCCAAGATCATGATCAAAAGTCGCCGTGGGCAAACCCGCCTCAACGAAGGTTTTCAGGCAAGCTTTTAACGAGTCAGGAGTGATCGCCTGTCCATCTTTGAAGACGGGCTCGTTTTCGTCGTGCTCCGCCGCAAGGGGTAAAAACTCTTCCTCCGCCATGTTTTGACAAAGATCGAGTATGGCCGAGATGCTCTCGCGGTCGTGCTCGCTATAGCGGTCACTGGCGAGCAGCGACCCCAAATCAAACATTTCATCGAGATAAAAATCGACGTCGCGTCGATTGACGATCATAGACATAGGGTGCCCCGGCGCTGCCTGATATCAAGGTGAAAGCGGACCCTATCAAGAGCGCCGTATCGGGAGCAACGATCAACGCTGACTTGGGGCATTCATTACTTAGATACCTTCGGAGAGAACCGGGGGCATGGCGCTGCACACAAGACATGGCACAACGGATAGAGGCCGGAGGTGAGGCTGGTTCAGCCCACCTTCACTAGCACTGCGGGGATTGGGATCAATCGGTAGGTCGAACGGTGCTCTGTCTGGGGCCCACCAGTTCCGGGCGAATCGGAGTGATGTTCTCCGCCTCGAGCGATTTGCGGACACGCTTACCAGCGCGGCCCTGCTTAACCCAGACATAATCGTGTCGCGGCTCGTGTCCCGAGAAGCCCATGACATGCTCGGTCAAAATGACCGTCACATCATTGAGATCCATCTCTGCGCAGGCTCGCAACAAGCGGTGAGCCGCATCATCGATAAAGTCGAAGTCAAAGGATTCTTCCTCCGCGCGCATGATCATCGGGTGTCCGGTACCCGTCAATGAGGTACCCAGCAACAATTCCTCGTGAAGCTTCTCACCCGGGCGCAGACCAATGTATTCGAGGTCGATGTGTTCACCAAACATGTTGTCTCGTTCCATTTCGTAACCACTCAATCGAATCATTCGCTCGGCCAGCTCAACGATCCGCACAGGCTCACCCATGTCCAGCACAAAGACATCGCCCCCGGTACCCAGCGCACCCGCCTGCAGTACTAGCTGCGCCGCCTCGCGGATACTCATAAAGTACCGAGACACTTCGGGATGGGTCACCGTCACCGGGCCACCGCTACTGATCTGCTCGCGGAATAGTGGCACAACAGAGCCCGAGGAACCGAGCACGTTACCGAAGCGCACAATGCAGAAGCGGGTTTGGGTTTCGATTTGGGAGAGGCCTTGCAAAATCAGCTCCGCAAACCGCTTGGATGCGCCCATGACATTAGTGGGACGAACCGCTTTATCAGTCGAGACCAGCACAAAGGTATCCACGCCCGCCCGATGCGCCGCCCACGCCGCACTCCAGGTACCGTGCACGTTGTTAGCGACGCCCTCTGCGACGTTGTACTCCACCATGGGCACGTGCTTGTATGCCGCCGCGTGGTAGACCGTATCAACAGAGAAAGTGCGGAAAATAGACTCTAGGCGCTGCTCATCGCGCACACTACCCAACAGAGTCACCACCGGGAAACGCAGGTCCTGCCGCTGGCACAGGCTCTTGATCTCACGATCCACGCTATAGAGCGCAAACTCTGAAATATCTAGGAGTATCAGCTCTCTGGGCGATGACGCCAAAATCTGACGACACAGCTCGGATCCGATGCTGCCACCCGCCCCCGTCACCATCACGACCTTGTCAGTGATACAACGATCGATCAGTTCGAGATGCGGTGGAACGGGTTCACGGCCCAGCAGCTCGTCCAGATCCACATCCTGAATCTGATTCACGATGGCGTTACCGGAAATCAGCTCGCTGATCTTGGGGATGGTCCGCACTCTGACAGGCAAACCGACCAACGAATTAATAATAGCACGACGGCGCTCTTGAGAGGCCGACGGGATCGCCAGCAAGACCTGCCGGACCGCATGCTTCTCTACCAAGTTGGTCAGCTCATCCGCTCCCAAGACCGGACGACCATTGATCACCGTCTCGTGCAGATTGGGGTTGTCGTCGATAAATGCCACCACGCGGTAATCCGTGCCGTGATTGAGGGCATTCAGCAGCTGACGACCTGACTCACCCGCACCATAAATGATGACACGCCGCACATCTGCCCCGGTATTGGCCTGGAGCCAGCCTCGCGAGATCAGGCGCAACCCGCCAATACCCACAAAGAGCAAAAGCCAGTAAACCAATGCAGCGGTGGCGGGCAACGTTGACTCGGTAAAAAGGATGCAAGCACCCAGTGCCACAGTCGAAAAGCTGACGGCTTTGACCAGATCCCACACCGCTTGTTGACCCATATAACGGATAACAGAGTGGTAAAGGCCCTGAATACTGAAAATAGCGGCAGAGCCGATCAGTAGTAGGGCGGTAGTGACGGGAGTCAGTGAGTCCAATACGCCAGCATCCTCTGCTCTGCCGATCACTGCAGCACCGTAAAGGGCGCCGAGCACAACCAGTAAATCGAGGACTAACCATCCGGAGAATCGGAAAGAAGGGGG
>CAXEVD010000260.1:0-3411 GCA_963999395.1 uncultured Halieaceae bacterium | reverse complement strand
AACCGCCGACCTCAACACTGCCAGTGTTGCGCTCTCCCAGCTGAGCTATAGCCCCACATCAGGACTCGACGAGAATCGAGGGGCGCAACACTACGGCTGCTGCTGAATCGTGTCAAGCAAACCCACCGATTTGCCAGGCCAGCCGGAGGTTCACCCGGATCACGGGCCACCAAACCGTCTTCCACAGCAAATAGCCGGTTGCTAAAGTCACAGTCACTCATGACAGCAGTATTTGCCGAACCCTAATCATGGTCGTCGTCCGCAATCACTATTAACCTAGCACCTGTCACTGTTTCTATGCGGAGCCGCTGAAGCCCACTTCACTGCGCAGCTATCGGTAGTAAACTGGCTGAGTCGACCGCCAATATATGCCAGAGGCCATCAACATGATGTTTGCCAGAGCCGTGCTCATCATCCCCGGTGCCATCTTCTTCATTTACGGGGCCATGTGCTGGTACAACCCCGAACTTCCTGCCGAATACGCGGGGCTGTGGGTCGCACATCAGGATGGGCTTGCAGAGCTCGCTGCCATGTATGGCGGGTTACAGCTGTGTCTGGGGTCAATCATCTTTTTGTCAGGCATCCTCAAAGGGTACCTACGTCCCGGGCTGTGGCTGCTGATGATGGTGCTGGGCGGACTGGCCGCCGCACGCGGTAGCGTGGCCTTTGGCAATTTCGATCTGACGGTGCAAGCAGCTCAAGGCGCGGCCGACGTCGCGATGAGCTCGGAGTTCACGGGATACACCTGGTACGCGCTGTTGTTCGAGGCGACCTTCGCACTGCTCGCAGGGCTATGCCTGCTCAATAAGGAAAACCAGAACTGAGCGAGGGGGTTTAGCGGTTCAGATCAGCGTAAGCCTTCTCGAGCCGCTTGGCGGCTTTCTTAGAGACACCACCACAAGCCTCGATGGCGGCTTTCAAGCGGGCCCGGGTCATATCCGGGCCAAGGATCGCCATCGAATCGGGTATTGAATACGCCACCTTCTCGCCTGAGAGCGCCACAAACAACGGCGCAAAAAGTGCTTTGGGCTTGAGTTCCATGGCCTGGGCCAACTCTTTCAGTGCGGCAAACAGCGAATCGCGACTCCAATTCTCCTGGGCCTCCAATCGCCACAGCACAAACTGCATTTGCATCACCGTGTTCTCGCGGGCCTCACCATCCTCGCCAAAAGCCGCAACATCCAATGCCACGTCGCCCGACACGAGATAGGCCGCCTGAGGGATGAGATCGGAGAGCACCTCAATACGACCTTGGGCGTGGGGCAGGATTTTGTCCAGCATCTCCCGGTTCAGCGCCCAGTCGCGCAGCCGTCTGACCAACTCGTCAGCGCTGAGCGACTCCCGAATCCACAGACCGTTTAGCCACTTGAGCTTTTCCACATCGAACACCGGTCCGCCGAGTGACACCCGGCTGATATCAAAGGCGGCCTGCATCTCATCCAGCGTGAACTTTTCTTCTTCATTGGGCATCGACCAGCCCATGCGGCCCAAATAGTTCACGACCGCCTCGGGCAGGTAACCCATGCGCTGGTAGTAGAGGATGCTGGTGGGGTTCTTGCGCTTGCTCAGCTTCGATTTATCGGGGTTCCGCAACAGCGGTAAATGACACAGCACCGGCATGTCCCAACCAAAGTACTCATACAGGAGTTGGTGTTTCGGCGCGGAGTTGATCCACTCCTCGCCCCGAATTACGTGGGTGATCTCCATCAGATAGTCATCCACCACGTTGGCGAGGTGGTATGTAGGCAGTCCATCTGACTTCAGCAGGATCTGCGCATCCACCATGCCCCAGTCGAGCTCGATCGTGCCGCGTAACATATCCTCGATGGCACAGACGCCCTCTTCCTCGGGCACCATCATGCGGATCACATAGGCATCGCCCGCCGCTTTTCTTGCCGCCTGCTCATCGTCAGACAACAGCAAGTCAGAGGGCTTTAAGGCCGTCGACTTGCCCGCCTCGCGGCGCGCTTCTCGCAGGGCATCCAGCTCTTCAGGCGTGCGATAGCAGACAAAAGCGTGCCCTTTTTCGACCAGCTCCCAGGCATAGCCACTGTAAATATCAGCCCGCTCACTCTGCCGATACGGGCCCTTCGGGCCGCCCACATCGGGCCCTTCGTCCCAGTCGAGGCTCAACCAGCGTAATGATTCAAAAATCTTGGCCTCGGCCTCAGGGGTGCTGCGGGCCTGATCAGTATCCTCAATACGCAGGATGAATTGCCCACCCTGAGCGTGAGCAAAACAGCGGTTGAATAGCGCCATGTAAGCGGTGCCCACGTGGGGGTCACCGGTTGGCGAGGGTGCGACGCGGGTTCTGACTGTCATGGGCGTATTCGGGCGGTCACGGCTCAGTATTGTGAGTCGGCTAAGTGCGACTCTTCCTAATGGAGTTTACCAAAGGCCTGCCCTTTCATCGGCATAGATGGCGCGCAATATTCGCACTCTCATCCGCCCCCAAACTCCGGTAGCATAGGGCCATTCTGCGGGCAGGTACTCAGCTTTGAAACACCCACTCTCAGGCGCGGCCAGGACGCTACGCCACGCGATGGTGTCGCGGCCAACCAACACCGCTCATTTATTCTCCTCCGGCTTCTCAGCGCTATGCTGCGCCCTGTTGCTCCTGCTGACCGCTTGCGGGGGCGGTGAGAGCAATGTGGTCACCGGCAACCGCGACGGTGTACTGCACTACGGCAACGGCACCGAGCCACAGGGCCTCGACCCCCACGTGGTTACCGGCGTCCCCGAGAACCACATCATCCGTGCGCTTTTTGAAGGCCTCGCAGTCAAAAACCCAATCACGCTGGAGCCCGAACCGGGTGTTGCCGAGCGGTGGGAATTCAGCGACGAAGGCCGAGTGATCACCTTTTACCTAAACCCTGACGCCAAGTGGTCCAACGGAGAACAGGTGACAGCTAGCGACTATGTGTGGAGCTGGAACCGGGCGCTGCACCCGATGACAGGTAACGAGTACTCCTACATGCTGTTCCCGTTAGTCAACGCCGAGGCGTATCTCAAGGGCGAGATCACCGACTTCAACGAAGTCGGCGTGAAAGCCCTCGATGACACCACACTCGAAGTGACCCTGAATGCCCCGACACCCTACTTTGTGCAGCTCATGGATCACTACAGCACCTTCGCGGTGCACCCCGAAACACTCATGCAGTTTGGCGAGATGACCGACCGCTACACGCCCTGGACCCGGGTCGGCAATATCGTCAGTAACGGCGCGTTTACCCTCACCGAGTGGTCGCTGAATCGCCGGATCATTGTCGAGAAAAGCGAGCGCTACTGGGATCGTGACAAGGTGTCGCTCAACGCCGTGGTTTTCTATCCCATGGAGAACGTGGTCAGCGAGGAGCGCATGTTCCGCGTTGAGCAATTGCATTACACGCAGGTCGTACCGCTCGACAAGAT
>CAXEVD010000259.1:0-3421 GCA_963999395.1 uncultured Halieaceae bacterium | reverse complement strand
AACCTCGTTCCCGCTAGTGCCTGGGCGCTGACCGAGATTATCTCGAGGCAGGGCCTGCCCGATGGCACCTTTAATCTCCTCATGGGTGGCGGCGGTACGGTGGGTGATCAGATCATTCACAGCGACCAAATCCACGCGGTGTCATTTACCGGTTCGCTGCCCGTCGGCAGGCAGGTCGCGGCCGCGACCGCGGCGAATCTGGTGAAGTGTCAGCTCGAGATGGGCTCCAAAAACGCGTTGATCGTGGCGGCTGATGCCGATCTGGATGTGGCGGTGAACGCGGCATTTGTCGGCGCATACAGCGGCACGGGGCAAAAATGCACTGCGTCGTCGCGCCTGGTTGTGGATGAAAGCGTGCACGACGCCTTTGTCGAAAAATTGCAGGCCAAGCTGGCCTCGGTCACAGTAGGGCACGCCCTCGAAGAGGGTGTCGATATTGGCCCGGTAGTCTCCGAGGTGCAGCTCAACGAGAACCTGGCCTGGATCGGGCGGGGCGTGAAAGAGGGGGCAACCTTACTCTGCGGCGGTGAGCGACTCGATATGTCGACTCCCGGCTTCTACATGTCGCCCGCGCTGTTTATCGATACCGACAACGACATGGCGATCAATCGCGAAGAGCTCTTTGCGCCGATCGCCTGCGTGATCCGCGCCAAAGACTACGAGCACGCGCTGTCGATCCTCAACGACACGAACTTTGGCCTGACCGCGGGCATCGTGACCCAATCGCTGGCGACGGCGTCTGATTTTAAAAAGCGCGCGGTGAGTGGCTGTGTGATGGTCAATCTGCCGACGGCGGGAACCGATTACCATGTGCCCTTTGGTGGGCGAAAGGACTCCAGTTTTGGCCCGCGCGAGCAGGGCCAGTACGCGCGAGAATTCTACACCACGGTCAAAACAACCTACCTTCAGGCGTGACGCAGGAGTGATTGTGAACCCAGACTGGACAGTCATCGACGGCCTGCAGTACTCGGCCTGGTCGCGCGAGATCTTCGAGCAAATGCACGAAGGCGGTCTCAATGCGGTGCACGTCACGATTGCCTACCACGAGAACACCCGCGAGACCCTGACGCGTTTTGGCGAATGGAACCAGCGATTCGAGACGTACCCCGATCTGATCCGGCCCGTGTATGAGCCGGCTGACATTGACCGCGCCAAGGCAGAAGGGCGCATCGGTATCATTTTTGGTGCGCAGAATTGCTCGCCGATCGAGGACGAGATCCGTCTGGTGGAGGTGATGCGTCGCCTCGGCCTCATGATCATGCAGCTCACCTACAACAATCAGAGCCTGCTCGCCTGCGGTTGCTACGAGGAGGAGGACAGCGGGCTGACCCGCTTTGGGCAGCAGGTCATCCGCGAGATGAACCGAGTCGGCATGGTGGTCGATATGTCGCACAGCGCCGAGCGTTCCACGCTGGAAGCGATCGACTACTCTGAGCAGTCGGTCATTATTTCCCACGCCAACCCCAGTCACTTTCATCCGGCGCTCCGCAATAAGTCCGACAAGGTGCTGGACGCCGTAGCGGCCAATGAAGGACTGCTCGGCTTCTCGTTGTATCCCTTCCATCTCAAAGATGGGCCGCAGTGTACGCTCGAGAGCTTCGCTGACATGGTTGCCTGGACCGCTGATCGCATGGGCGTGAATCGCATCGGCTTTGGCTCGGATCTCTGTCAGGCCCAGCCGCAGTCGGTGCTCGAGTGGATGCGTGTGGGTCGCTGGTCCAAGGTCATTGATTACGGTGAGGGTTCGGCCAATAATGCCGGCTGGCCTGAGCCGCTGAGCTGGTTTGCGGATAATCGTGACTTCCCGGGTATCGTGAGTGCGCTTCGCGGCAAAGGCTTTTCGGAGGAAGAGTTGGGTTTGATCATCGGTGGCAACTGGGTGGATCTCTTAAAGCGCGTCGCGCAGTCACCCTACGGATTGCTGGAAAGCGGCGCCGAACCATGACTCAGCTGAACCCAACTGTTGAAGACGCCATGCTGTCGCTCCGATCACCCGCGACTGTTATGGATCTTGAGCGGCTGGGGTCGTTTTCACCGACGCGACTGAGCTTTGCAAGACGGCTCACGCGCTTGATGTTCGAGCAACAATGGAAGGTATCTCGCACACAGTTTGAGCTGGACGAGAAAGGTCACGGTTTCGCGATCTATTGCCTGCAGACACCCGCTTACCGCTACCATGTGGTGGTTTTCTCTCGGCATCTCGAAGATGCTCAGCGCACCGATAGGGTAATCGCCGAGGCCTGGGATCTCACTTTTTGCCTGTTGGAGGGCGAGGTAGATGCTGAGCTGATGTCAGCGTTGTCCGCTAACGTGCCCTTGCAAGAAGCAGGTCGCCAGCATCCGCGATTGTTGGTCATATCCCGAGCGAATAAGTCGGTGCGTGCCTTCGCGACGGTTTCAGCAGCATTGGCATCGGGCCAGCAACCGGACATCGATCACCTTAAAGAGGCGGGATATCTCTATCGAACAACCGCCGTGTACGGCAACGGTAAGTTTGGCATTGCCGATTTCGATCGACTTAAAGGCTATCAGGACTTTTGGCAGCCTTTCTCTGCGCAGATGGCGGCGGTCTATATGCTAAGAGAATTTTCAGTGGATCAGGTCGAGCACATCGCGAGGCAGGCAGACCCGGGCCGCGCCGTGGCACTACACCCCGACGCGCGACGTTACCTGGGAATCGGCAATTCCACTGGGCTGGGCATGGCGCCTTTTTTGATCAATCACCCCCAACTCATCAGTCAGTGGGTTTGGGTTCGAGAGCGAGCGCTGGCTACCGCGGTTGCACAAGCGCCAACCGAGCACGATCGGGACAGGATGTTGGCGCTATGTCGTCGGGCGGCCGCCTATTTAGCCCATACCCACGTTGAAGATGCGCCGCAAAGGAAGCGCAATAGCGAAGCGCATGAGGAGCTTACGCAGGTCATCGCGTGGTTGGAGCAAGTGCCGCTCGATGAGGCCCTCTGGCAGCAGTTGCTCAACTGGGCGCAGACGCACTTATCGCTTGAGACGCAGGAGTTGATTAATACTCTGCTGATTGAGCTTTATCCTGAGCTGGTTGATGCACTGAATGACCCGATGGGTGCCGACGAAAATCTGGATCTGACGCCCGATATGCCTCTGATTCAGCTCAAGCAGATTCTTGAGACCCGCTTTGACTGGGCGATTGATGCTGATTACGAGTGCGAGGATGCCCGATACTGGTTCTGGTATCAGTCTGCTGAAAAGGAGGAGCCGCGGCTCGGTGTGCGAGGTGAGGAGCTGGGCGAGGAAAAGGAGCTCGGGCTTGCCATCGCGCCGACTGCCCAGCGGGTCTATCGTGATGTTGTAGAATTATTGGATGCTCAGCCCCGGGCGCTGACCATCGATCTGCTGATGGCGTTTCCCGAGCACATGCGGGTCGTGCGTCGCATACAGACCATGG
>CAXEVD010000258.1:0-3446 GCA_963999395.1 uncultured Halieaceae bacterium | reverse complement strand
TCAACGGCGTCGAAGCCGTCGAAGTCAGGTTTGCTGAGTTCATCCGGATGGAACAGGAAGTCGCATTGAATTCGGGTATGACCAGCGCTCTGCGGCCACAGGTAAAACGCGGCGACGTGATCCATCGACAAGCTGAGCATCAGGTTGGGATAAAAGAGCTCGCCCTTGTGATGGGTTTTTTCAGTCTCGCTCAGGCCAGGGAAGGGCGCCCGAGTGGTGGTGCCTGAGGCGGTAAAGGTGTTCGCGCCGTCACGATGCGGCACCCCGTCGTCCCAATCGAGCTCGTTACCGCCTCCCTGTTTGAAGGCCGGCACAATCTGGCACAGCTCGGGATGCACGGGGCCGCAGTGGTAGCACTCGTTGTAGTTCTCGACGATGACTTTCCAGTTGGCTTCAACGTCGTAAGTAATGGTGTGACCCGCTCTGAGATCTGCGAGCGGGTAGCGCTGCAGTCGCGCGATGCCATCACCCAGCGTCAGTGGCAACGGTTCGTCATGACTGTCTGCGAGACAGACGAAAATAAAACCGCCCCACTCAGTGAGTGGAATGGTGTGCAGCGTGACGCCATCAGTATCGATAGCCAGATGTGGGGTGCCCCGCAGCCTGCCGTCGAGGTGATAGCTCCATGCGTGGTAGGGGCACACGATGCTGCGAGAAAACTGACCGCTGATGGGGCCGGGGTCTTTTAGGGGGACGAGTTCCGTGCCACGGTGCCGGCAGACGTTGTAAAAAGCGCGCAGGACACCATTGTCGCCTCTGACCACCAGCAGCGACTGCTCTTGGAGCCTTATGGCCAGATAATCACCTGGTTCCGTAAGCGCATCGCTCCGACCCACGCACACCCAGCCTGACTCGAATATCGCCGCATACTCGTGCCGAAATTCTGTCGCATCGAGGTAGCTGGCCCGCGGCAGGGTGTGCTCGAGTGACGCCAGCGTCGTGTGTTGTTCGGTACTCACCTTTGGGGAAAGACTCTGGTGGGTTCGGTTGGCACCACCGGCTCATCGCGCAAGTAGAGGGTGTCTGTCTCGATCAGCCCACGGGCAAAGCTGTGGCCGCTGTGCACCGCATGCACAATAGCGCCGGGCGCCAGCGCATCCCCTAACAACTGGACCGAAGACGAGCCTTCATCGGTCGCAGCGCCAACCAGCAACTGGTAAAGCGCGTCCTGTGGCTCCCGATGGCCAACAATCACCACCGCATCGACCTCGATCTCGAGAGGGGTGGCATTAAATAAATTTTGCAGCGCCGCCCGATTGCCATCGAAATCCATCAGGTTGGTGGTGGTATGGATGGCGACGTCTCGACGCGCGAGTGCCTGATACACGAAGGGCAGTTCATTGGTCATGAAGGTCCAGGCGGAGGCATGCCCCGCAGGGGTGGCATAGCTGATGGCCTTGCCCTGTTCGGCCAAGTGCTCGGCGATGACGCCACCCAGATAATAGTTGTCGTAGTCAAAGACCAGCACGCGATCACCCGATATGGTGCCAGCGAATACATCCTCGGGGGTCAATATCTGCGGCAGATCGAGGGGTTCAGCGGGGATCTCGAGGGCCGAATAAAGCCGCTTAGTCCAGCGCGCACCAGTCGCCACCGCGATGTGATCGGCGCCAAAGCTCAACACGGCCTCGGTATCGAGTTCGCTGTTGGTGTACATCGAGACGTTACCCATTTGCGAGAGCGCCCACACACGGTAGTCGCGTACCCGGCGCCAGGTGGCCATGCCGGGAAGCTGACTTTCCTGCAGCACCCGGCCACCCCAGTCATCAGTTTGCTCGGCGATGGTGACCTCAAACCCTTGCTTGGCCGCAATGAGAGCGGCTTCTAATCCTGCAGGACCGCCGCCCACAACCAGCACGTTGTGGGGCTGAGAAGCCTTGGTGAATCGCTCGGGGTGCCAGCCGCGCCGCCATTCTTCACCCGCTGTGGCGTTCTGGGTACAGCGCACCGGCACGCCGTCGTGCCAGCTGGCAATGCAGATGTTGCAGCCAATGCACTCGCGGATGTCGTCGCTGTTGCCTTCGCGGATCTTGGTCGGCAGAAAAGGGTCGGCGATGCTCGCCCGCGCGCCGCCGATCAAATCCAGTACGCCGCGGCGAATCTGCGACACCATGGTGTCGGGCGATGTGAAGCGCCCCACGCCGACCACCGGGCGATCGGTCACCCGCTTCACAAAGTCGATAATGGGTTCGTGGGCGCCTTCAGGTCTAAACCGCGAGGCGCCGCAGTCCGTGGGGCTCGAATCCATTTTCACGTCCCAGAGATCGGGCACGTCAGAGAGCAGGCTGACCACACCGTGGGCCTCGCTCTCGTAATGATCGCTGGCCTTGACCCGCAGTTCTTCAAGGCTGATGCGCAGCGCCACCGCCGCGCGACTGCCGGCCTCGTCGCGGGTCACCTCCAGCATTTCGCGCACGAAGCGCACGCGGTTCTCCAGCACACCGCCATAGCCATCTTCGCGGTGGTTGTACTCCGGCAACAGGAACTCGTAGCCGAGGTAACCCATACCGGCATAAACATAGAGAATGTCAAAGCCGGCATCGAGGGCGCGCCGCGTCGCCAGTCGCTGCCAGTGCAATACCTCGTCGATGTCGGCGCCGGTCATCTTCTTCGGCCGTAGCTGTCCCATAAAGCCCACGTGGGTGGCTGCCCAAGAGATGCCCGAGGGCGAGAGTGGCGGCAGGCGCGAGGTTCGGTTCATAACCGCCGCGCCCCCGTGCCACAACTCAACGGCGGCGAGGCTCCCGTGGCGGTGTATTGCCTCGGTGGATAAGACGTGGGAGGCGATGTCGGCATCGCTCCAAAGTCGTGCGAAGGGTAAGGGCGAGTCGTCTGAGCTCGGGTGAATCGAGACTGCGCCCGTGCTCACGACGCCCCAGCCACCCTCGGCCTTGGTCTCGCGGAACGCCGCACGCACCCGGGGGTGGGTCTCGGTCATGCCGCTCGCATGGGGTACCTGATAGAAGCGGTTGGGCGCCGTTACCGGGCCGATTTGAACGGGCTCAAAGAGCACCTGATGGCTGGGGTGACAGGCGCTCAGATTGGCTTCTGCCACGGGCGTTGAGATGTATTCTGATTTCCCCATAACTGCTTAACGTGACCCTTCTTGATGGCCTAACACTGATCTAACAATAGCCTACTGATGGTCGGGCGACCGCAGCACTGACCCCATGATTGTGAGCCCGATCGCCGCCAAGGCACAACAGCCGCCGTACAACCAGAAGACGCCGTCGTAGCTGCCTGTGGTGTCGCTGATGTAGCCCGCCAGCGGTGCGCTGGTGGCAGTGATCGGAATGTGCAGCGGGTTCATAACACCGAGTGCGCGCCCAACGCTGCCCGCACCGAAAGTGCGGGCGGGCATGTTGGTCCAGATGGGTACCACGCCGCCATATCCTAATCCCATCACAAAGGCACCGGCCAGCAGTCCGGTGAAGTTCTGCACCAAC
>CAXEVD010000257.1:0-3452 GCA_963999395.1 uncultured Halieaceae bacterium | reverse complement strand
GCATCGGCCATGGCGGGGTCGGTCATGATGGTGGCGGGGTTGGAGTTCACCAGGATGACGCGATACCCCTCTTCCCGCAGGGCCTTACAGGCTTGCGCACCCGAGTAATCAAACTCGCAGGCCTGACCGATGACAATCGGTCCTGCGCCCAGAATCAGAATACTCTCGATGTCAGATCGACGCGGCACGCTCTAGCACTTCCCACTCATTGCTTTGTTTTCTCCATCGCCGCGATGAAGGGCTGAAAGAGATTGGCCGCATCGTGAGGTCCCGGACTGGCCTCGGGATGGCCCTGGAAGCTGTAGGCTGGGACATCCTTGCGCGCGATTCCCTGCAGGGTGCCATCGAACAGGGATCGATGGGTCACCTCGAGTGTGTCGGGCAGATCCTGCTCGGAGACGGTGAAGCCATGGTTCTGGCTGGTCACCATCACGGTCTTGTCGCTGAGATTCTGCACGGGGTGATTGGCGCCGTGATGACCAAACTTCATCTTATCGGTGCGGGCCCCGCTGGCCAGCGCCAGAATTTGGTGCCCCAGACAAATCCCGAAAAGTGGGACTTTGCGATCCATCACCTCACGTGCGAGCGTGATTGCATATTCGCAGGGCTCGGGATCCCCCGGTCCGTTGGAGAAGAACACGCCGTCGGGCGCATGGGCCATGACCTCGTCAATCGTCGACTGGGCGGGCATCACCGTCACGGTGCAACCCAGATCCACGAGAATGCGCAGAATGTTGCGCTTCACACCGAAGTCCAACGCAACCACCGAAAACGCCGGCGCGCGCCTCTCGGGTGCGTCACCAGCTGTCGCGGGCAGCTGCCAGGTGCCCTCGGTCCACTCATAGGGCTCCGACGTTGTCACCACCTTGGCCAGATCCATGCCCTTGAGCCCGGCGAACGCCCTCGCCTGTTCCAACGCCTGGGTCTCATTGACCTCGGCGCCTGCCATGATGCAACCGCTCTGGGCGCCGCCGTCGCGGAGAATCCGCGTCAGCTTGCGGGTATCAATATCGGCAATCGCCACCGTATTCCCGTCGATCAGGTAATCACTCAGGCTCTGTTCGGAGCGAAAATTCGAGGCCAGCAGCGGCAGGTCACGGATAATCAATCCCGCCGCTTGTATCCCGGTGGATTCCTCATCCTCGCTGGTGACGCCGGTGTTGCCGATGTGCGGGTAGGTCAGGGTCACGATCTGTCGGCAGTAGGAGGGATCCGTCAGGATTTCCTGGTATCCGGTCATCGCAGTATTGAAAACCACCTCACCCACTGTTGTGCCGGAAGCACCGATAGAGAGGCCATGGAAAATCGTGCCATCTTCCAGTGCGAGGACAGCGGGTTGAGACAAGTAGACCTCCCAGTCGTTGTTGCCACGCGTGCCAATCGGGTGCACGAGTAGGTCGGGTCAAATTCACCCTTTGGTCGCAAATTGCGGTCGTTTAGCGCGTGATGAGGTCGAAAATAACCCCGCGCGGGCTGGGATTGCAGTCTACGGCAAAGGGCTCGGCCTGTCTATTTTTTGGGCTAGGACCCGCCCCCTGCCGATGTCGGTTACACTGCGCGCCCCTCCGCTCAGGAAACCACCTCATGCCATTGATAGAGCGCTATTTTGCAGGCAAGACCGCCGCCATCTCTGGCGCCGGAGACGGGATCGGCAGAGCGCTCAGCCAGCGCCTGAATGCCGCCGGCTGCCATCTCTGGCTCTCTGACATCAATCCCGAAACGCTGGCTGAGACCTGTGCATCGCTGGATGACGCCCGCGGGCGGGTCACATCGCAGATAGTGGACTGCGGCCAACGGGATGCATTGTTCTCATGGGCAGAGGCTGTTGGCGCCGATACCAGCAGCCTCGATGCGCTGTTCAACAACGCCGGGGTCGCCTACGGAGCCCGCTTCGCCGACTCCAGCGAAGAAAACTTTGAGTGGTTGATCGATATCAACTTCTGGGGGGTGGTGCATGCCACCCGAGCCTTTTTACCGCTGCTCACGCAGGCCGAGCGGGGGCATCTCGTCAACTTGTCCTCCATTTTTGGCATGGTCGGCATCCCGACACAAAGCGCCTATAACGCAGCCAAATTTGCAGTCCGCGGTTTCAGCGAAGCGCTTCAAGCGGAGTACATGGACTCGAACCTGTTTGTATCGAGCGTTCATCCGGGTGGCGTACAAACCAATATTGCACGGTCTGCACGCACCGACGGCGAGAGCAACATGGCGGATGCAGATGAGCGGGACCAGCAGTTCAGACGCCTGGCCCGGACGACTCCCGAGCGCGCTGCGGACATCATCCTGCGCGGCACCGCCCGCGGTAAACGCCGAATTATGGTCGGCTGGGATGCCTGGTTGATATTGCAACTCACGAAAATTTTTCCCACCCGTTATCACTGGATTACTGCCCGGGTCGCCGATGACTGACACCGTCGCCACCGGCTCGCTAGCGGGCACGGAGCGATTGGATCGTCGGTCTCTCTCCCTGCTTTTTATCGGCCTTTTCGCAACGGCCATTGGTCAGGCCTTTGTGTTCGCTATCTTGCCCCCGCTGGGGCGGTCGGTGGGCCTCGATGAAGTTCGCATCACCGCGATCATTTCGACCTCGGCACTTATCTTCACGCTCGTCGCGCCCTTCTGGGGACGTTTCTCTGACCAGATTGGTCGCAAGCCCGTCATTCTCATCGGGCTCATGGGCTACTGCATTGGTTCGCTTGCCTTTGCCGTGCTGTTCTCCCTCGCCGGGGATGGGGCTATCACAGGCCTCACGCTATTCATCATCGCCTTGATCATCCGTTCGCTGCAGGCGGCCACCATGTCGGCCACCAGCCCTGGCTGCACCGCCTATGCGGCAGATCACACCGTGGCGCGGTTCCGCATCAAGACACTGGCTCGACTTTCCAGTGCCAATAGCATCGGGATGATCATGGGGCCGGTAATGGCCGGGCTGGTTGCCGGGCTCGGCCTATTAGCGCCACTGGTGGTCGCGTCGATCCTGTCGGGGTTGGCCGTAGTCATCATCAGCCTGAAACTCTCGAAAGGCGTAAAGCCGCGAGCGACGCAAACCCAGCCCCGTCGCCTCGGCTATCTTGACGCCCGCCTGCGGGTCTATCTGTTTTCCGCGATAGGCGCTTTCACGGGTTTTGCGATGGTGCAGCAAACGCTGGCCTTTCGATTACAGGACGTCCTGAATCTCTCAGGTATCGAGACCGCACAATACACGGGCTGGGCGATGATGGTGTCAGCGGCCAGCTCCCTGTTCATGCAAATGGTGATCGCACAGCGTTACACCGGGCCAGCCATTCAACTCGTGCGTTGGGGGGGCGGCCTGCTGTTGGTCGGCACCGTGATCATCAGCGCGCTGGACAGTTGGGGCGCCGTGCTGACCAGCATGGTCTTGATCGGCGCAGGTCTGGGGCTGCTGATGCCCGCCGTCGCCGCCGGCGCCTCTCTCGCCGTGGGGGCTGAGG
>CAXEVD010000256.1:0-3467 GCA_963999395.1 uncultured Halieaceae bacterium | reverse complement strand
ATGCCTCGTAGGACACGGCACGTGGATCATTCAGCGAGCCGGCAGCCTCATCACCGCTCCCCGACACAATCACATGATCGACATCGGGAATCAGTGGCAGGACCGGCAAAAAGCTGTCTATTAACCGCGCATCGAGCACCAGGAATCGGTCGGCAGCATGATTGATGATGTATGCGATGTGCTCCGTAGAAAGCCTACAATTCAGGGTATGCAGCACTGCGCCCAGTGACGGCACCGCCAAATACGTTTCAAGGTGCTGCGTGCTGTTCCACATAAACGTGCCAACACGGTCGCCGAGCAAGATGCCGAGCCGCGTCAATGCATTCGCAAGGCGTGCGCTGTTTGCGTCAATCTCCGCGTAAGTGCGCCAGTGGATTTGCTGGCCATCATAATCACCGACGCGACTTGTGCTGAAATGCCGCGCACCGAACCGGTGTAGCGTCTTCACCCCCAGCGGGGTATTCATCATCGTGCTCGTCATGGTGTTCGCCATGCCGCCTACCAGTCCCCCGCCGCAGCGGCTTGTGCCTCAGCTAGGAGTGCCGGCACGTCATACTCCAGGCCACGAGCGTAGTCAGAGTCGAGCTTGCCTGCGACATGCAACCCGTAGGCACCCTCAATGATCGCCGCCAAGCGCCAGAAAGCCAGCGCCATATAGAAGTTCATATGGTTAAGCGGCCGACCCAGCGACTCTGCCCAGCGACCGGCCAGCTCTCGTCGACTGACCACACCAGCACGCCGTGATACAGACTGCAAGGCGCTGAAAGCAGGCGGCTCCTGGGTGCGATAGTCACCCCAAAACATGAGCATCAGCGCGACGTCCATGTAGCAGTCGCCCACCGTGGCGAGCTCCCAGTCGATGATCGCGAGGATCTCCGGCTGCTCGTTGGAAGCCAAGGTGTTATCAAGGTGGTAATCCCCGTGAATGACGGCGGGCGCTGACGCTGCGGGCACATTACGCTGCAGCCACTCTCCGAGAGAGAAGAGCTCGGGCAGATCCCTGACCGCGTGTTCCCTGCGGACGCCCAGCCAGCGCTCAATCTGTCGCTCAACAAAGCGCTCGGGACGCCCCAGCTTCGCAAGTGCTTCCAAATCGGTAGGCACGGCGTGCAGCGCAGCCAGCTGATCGATCAAATCCTCACCGAGACGGTTCACGCTGTCAGGCGAGTCGGCATAAGCGGACGGCAAGGCATCAGTCAGCGCCACACCATCGACCCATTCCTGCACCAGAAACGGCCGACCGATCACCGTTTCGTCATCGCACCAGGCCAGCACGCCCGGCGCCTTGACCGGATAATCGGCGATCGCCTGCAGGATTTGTGCCTCCCGCTGGATGCCTCGCGCAGACGTTGGCGAGATATCGTCAGCGGGGGGTGTTCGCACGACACAGGCTTTTTCGTCGTTCCGGAACTGCCATGTCAGATTGGAGTTGCCGCCGGCCAGGGCAGACACGAACTCAGCCCGTGCCCAGCCCAGAGAGTCGCGCAGCCAGTCAGCAACCTGCTCGGTGGCCTCCGACGTCATCACACCACACCGAAGCTGGACAGCAGGCCGCCATCCACCGGCACGACCGCGCCTGTCATGTATCGACTCTGCGCCACCCAACACACCACCTCGGCGACTTCGCGATCCTCGGCAAATCGTCGCAACGGAATTTGCTGCGTCATTTTATCAAGTGCGGCCTCGCTCAGTTCGGATGTCATTTCGGTGAGTACCAGACCCGGAATCACCAGATTGGACGTGATGGCTTTTGGCGCCAGTTCAATCGCCAGCGCCTGAGTGAGCCCTGACAACCCCGCTTTGGAGGAGGCATAGGCCGAGTCGCCGGGGAAGCCACGGAAGCCCACCACCGCGCCTACATTGACCACTGCGCTGCCTTCGCTCATGTGCGGCACAGCGGCCCGGGTCATATTCATGGCGCCAGTGAGGTTGACCTGCAGCACCTCATGCCAGGCGTTGTCGGTCAAGCGATGTATCTTGCCGCCGCGGTGCACACCCGCGTTGTTGACCAGCACATCAACGCGGCCGAATCGTGCCACGATCGCGTCAACCGTTTCGCTGACTGAGTCTGGGTCAGCCACGTCGCATTGGAACCCTGCCGCGGACTCCCCGAGCGACTGGGCAAGCTTCAGTAAGGATTTCCCCCGCGCGATCAGTGCCACGTTATGCCCTGCATCGACTGCCAGCCGCGCGATCGCCGCGCCAATCCCCCGCGAGGCACCGGTCACGACCCAGACTCCATGGCCCGCCATAGTATTCACTCCTGAATTGCGCATCAACGCGCCGCAAACCCTTGGATTTCTTATCGGTCTCGTTGCTTGTTTGCGTCTAGCAAGTCTAAACTAGCGCCCTGATTTGGCAACCCTGACGGTTGCCCCACGGCACCAAAGCCGACGACAAATACCCTCAGGAGGAAACCGCGTGTGGTCATTTGAGACAGACCCGGAATTTCAGGCATCACTCGACTGGATTGACGAATTTACCCGTGAGGAAATTGAACCTCTCGATCTGGTGTTCCGTGAGCCCGGTGACCCTTGGGACCCCAACTCCCCAGCCTTTACCGCCATGGCGCCGTTGAGAGAGATCGTCAAGCAGAAACAGCTCTGGGCATGCCATTTGGAGCCGGAGCTGGGCGGACAAGGTTACGGGCAGGTCAGCCTTGGTCTCATGAATGAGATTCTCGGTCGCAGCCGCTTTGGACCCAGCGTATTTGGCTGTCAGGCCCCCGATTCCGGCAACGCGGAAATTCTGGCCAAATTCGGCACACCGGAGCAAAAAGAAAAATATCTCCCAAAATTAATTTCCGGGGAACATATCGGCTGCATGGGTATGAGTGAACCTGAAAATGGTTCAGATGCGATAGGAATTCAAACGAAAGCTCAACAAATTGGAGATGAGTACGAAATTAATGGTACTAAAATGTGGATCACCAATGCACAATACTCTGATATAGCCTATATCTATACCCGCACAGGGTCTGAGAAAAAGAACCTTACAACTTTTATCTTAGATATTGATTTTCCATTTATATTGGTGCTAAGAATACCTGGAACATTTTCCATAATAAATACTTCCGGTTTAAATTCAGGAATGATGATAACTCAATATACTGCTGCTTCAATTGTAAGTCAAAATAAACAATATTGCACTCCATCTTCAGTAGACAGTATTGTTTCTTCAAATGGTCAGGAAGATCATGTGAGTATGGGTGCAAATTCAGCATTAAAATTACATAAAGTAGTAAACAATACAAAAACTTTATTGTCTATAGAATTATTAAATGCAGCACAAGCTTTTGATCTAGCTGATAAAAAAAGTTCAAGAAATATTAGATTTTTTCTTAAAAAATATAGAGAACATGTCCCTTTTTTAAGAACTGACTCAGAAATGTCAAGATATATTTCTAGAGGGATAGATTTTCTTATGGAATTTTAAATTTATTTTAGAATATTACCTGCAAGTATTTT
>CAXEVD010000255.1:0-3499 GCA_963999395.1 uncultured Halieaceae bacterium | reverse complement strand
ACAGAGTCTGGTCTGCCCCGAAGACACTTGGTCTGAAACGCAAAGATCCTGGCCAAGATCACATCCTCGAAGAAAAACTGACTCAATCCACCTTCGGGCCATTCGCCCCCTGGCATCAAACAATCAGCCATCCGGAAATCGTGGGGCGTTATGCTTCCCCACAAAGCATCCCACAAGGGCACGTTCATCGGGCCGACTTCGAATACCGTGCGGGCAGCCTGAAAAACCTCACAATTTGCACAGAGAATATCCGCTCTCGGAGAGATATCTCCCCGTCGATAGCGATATATGGTTGCCTGGTCAACATCATCAAAAGGCATCCAGTCACACATTTCAGCGGGCGCTCTTTCCCCTGCCAAGAAGTGATACCAAGCGATCGTTTTCATGCGTTCGCTTTCATGCCTGGCTGGCCTTCCACGGGTACGACTCAACTTTGTTTTCTTTTGCGTGATATTCGGCATTTCCGCGCCTGTATTCATGACCATGCCTTCCTTTTAATGGTGGTTACCGAAGCCCAGAGAATATTGAACTTACTAGGCGTATTCACAAGGAGCCAACCGATGACCACCGAAGAACAACTGCTTGACCGTTATGGACCGTTGCTCTCACTGACAGAACTTTCAGAGTTACTTAAGCGTAGTCCAGATGGTCTCCGCATAGCGTTGCGAAGTCAAACCGAGTTTGCGCAGAAATGGAACGCTGCCAAACGCAAAGTAGGCCGACGTGTTTATTTCCGTGCAAGTGATGTTGCCGAACTCATCGACGAGGCATGAGGGCGATGATGTGGATGATACCGTCATTGTTCGTCGCAAAGTCCGGTCGAATTTCACCACGCTACCCAATGAGCTTATCCGGAACCCCAATTTGTCCTGGAAAGCGCTGGGAATCCTGGTGTTCGTGCTGTCACTGCCGGACAACTTCCGGCTACGCCTGTCCCACCTGTCCAAGCAGAAAAAGTCGGGGCGAGACGCGACACGAACAGGGCTCCAGGAGCTGCAACAAGCAGGCTATCTGCGAATCAAGCGAGAGCGTGGAGAACGAGGCAAATTCAGTCACACGACCTGGCTCGTGTCCGACCAACCCGAGTACCTGGATCATGATCCACCACGTTCGGATTTTCCGACTACGGTAAATCCAACTACGGATAATCCGCATTCGGAAAACCCGACGCTAATAAATACTAAGGATAAAAAGAACTGAGGTTAGTAAAGACTCAGATTAATAAATCGGCTCGCGCCGTGATGGGAACGCCAGGAAGAAGTGATGGCCCAGACTTCAAGATTCTGTTGTGCAAATGGTCCAAAGATGAGCATGCCAGATTCGATAGTGGACATCGTTTCACAGCGAAACCCTCGCCTGGCGTTAAAACCGAATCATCGACATGCCGGCTGGGCAAAAACTGAATCCTGAAATTCATATGAGCGCTACTGAACCGCTATTTCATCGCTATTGGATCACTGTTACAGCGCTGCTACTGGTCATTACAGCGCGGTTCTATACCGATTTGTATGCAATACCGGCTGATGCAAGCCAGATGGGGCAAAAATAGCGATGAATTTGACAGTAGTGCAGCGGAGAAGTCGTGGTTGAACTGCGGGCAGGATGTGTGAAGTTAGCTAACCGTCAAGCCGGTTATCTATCTTCACTGAATCTTATTCACACCCAAGGGTTGAGGTGGACCCAATCAGTTGGACAACCTGATGGTGTCCCTAAGCTATGATCCGGTTGTTTCCCTGGCTCAGGCTGCCAGAGATATGGATTGCCCGTAGTACACCTCATCGGGCGTTTGGTAATCAAGGGTTTGGTGGTACCGGGTCTGATTGTAATGCCGGAAGTACCGGTGGAGCGCCTGCTTCAAGTGTCGGCCATCCTCGAAGGCAGTGAGGTAGACGCACTCGTGTTTGACGCTGCGCCAGAGCCGTTCCACGAAGATGTTGTCATGGTAGCAGCCCTTGCCGTCCATGCTGATCCGGATGCCATGTTCTTTGAGAACGCTTGTGAAGGCCTCGCTGGTGAACTGGACGCCCTGATCGGTGTTGAAGATCTCCGGCGTTCCATGGCGCTGTAGAGCCTCCTCCAGGGCATCGACGCAGAAGTCTGCGTCCATGGTGTTGGAGATCCGCCAGGACAGCACCTTGCGGCTGTACCAGTCGATGATGGCAACCAGATACATGAAGCCCCGCGCCAGCGGCACGTAGCTGATGTCAGTTGCCCAAACCTGATTGGGACGATCGATCTTCAAGCCCTTGAGCAGGTACGGGTACACCTTGTGCCCGTCGCCCGGAACACTGGTTCTTGGTCGCGGGTACACGGCCTGAATGCCCATGGTGCGCATCAGCCGCTGCACCCGCTTCCGGTTGATGCGGTAGCCCTGGTGCTGCAAGTGGACCCGCATCTTGCGAGAGCCATAATACGGCGTTTTCAGGTGCTGCTGATCAATCAGGTACATCAGATCCAGATCCTCCTGACATTGCTCACGAGGGACGTAGTACACCGATGAGCGGCTCAGCTTGAGCAGCTCGCACTGGCGCGAAAGACTGACTTGGGGATGACCACGCTCGATCATCGCCAACCGCTGTTGACGGCTTACTGATCGAGCTTGCGCGACAAAAAATCGCGTTCCACCGTCAGTCGACCGATCTCGCGGTAAAGCTCGTCTGTGCTGGGCTCATCGGATCGCTTGCCGGCCTTCCTCTTGCCTTCGAAGAGATCGGGAGCGTTCTCCAGCAGCTCGCGCTTCCAGGTACTGACCATGGTGGGGTGAATCTGGAAACGGGCGGCAATTTCGGATGTGGTCTGGTCACCCTTGAGGGCAGCCAGAGCAACTTTGGACTTGAATGATGCGCTGTATTGCTTGCGTTTCTTGCTCATGATTCTCCTCCTTGTGGAGATGATGAATCAGAGCTTAGGTACCTGTCCAAAATTTGGGGTCCACTTCAGGTGTTCAACGCTCATCCTGCTCTGCGAGGCATCGGCTACCGCCGAAAGGGTTAAAGAGAGACAGGCAATGATGAAAGAGACGAGCCGCAAACGCCGGCACCATCTTCGGGTTCCGGTACTGCCTGAAGAGAAAATCCATATCGAACAGCAGGCCAAGCAGGCCGGAATGAGTGTTGCCCGTTATTTGCGGGAGGTTGGTCAAGGCTACCAAATCAAGGGCGTCACGGATTACCAGCGGGTGCGAGAGCTTGCCCGCATAAATGGTGACCTCGGTCGTCTGGGAGGGCTGCTCAAGCTATGGCTAACCGACGATGTGAGAACCGCAGCTTTCGGTCCGGAAACGATCCACCGCCTCCTGGCAAGGATCGAGGCCACCCAGGACCAGATGACCCTGGTAATGAGGACCATTGTTCGGCCTCAGGCTGATCAGTGATTTTAGCCGCTAAAAATTGACACCGTGATTCAAACAAAAACGGCCGGGCCTCGGTGTCGCTCTGGTCAATTACCGAATAGCTCCGTGGCGCGGCTACTCGATGACGCTAGCCACTTTCAGCAAAGG
>CAXEVD010000254.1:0-3521 GCA_963999395.1 uncultured Halieaceae bacterium | reverse complement strand
CTAGAATCCGCGGATCGTTACTGCCTTGAGAAGCACCCAGAACGTCAGTAGCTATCCTAGGCGGCGTTGGTGAGGATCTTCCTGGTCAGGATATCTCCTGCGGCGATACCACGCTCCCCTCAATCTGTGTTGGGGTGGCTTACATACTCAAAGCCAAAGCGTCGGTATTGATCCAACCGGTGATTGCGAGGGGTAAAAGTGATAACAAAGCGCTGTATCTACGGTTTGGCCATTCCTTCCGAGTGCATTACCGTAAACCGGTGATCAAGACCCATGGAGGGGCAAAGGAGCATGAAGAGTTGTTTTCATTGAGCAAAACGCAACGACGTTGCCGCGCATTGGCTTTTGCGCTGGCGCTCATGCCTTTATCAGCGAGTGCGCTGGCGCCGACGAGTACCCAGGGGAACACCCTCAAGGAGCTTATCGACGTCATCGAAGACCGTCACTATGCGAGTCGACGCTACGACGACGCGCTCTCTGCACAGCATTTCGTGGCCTACCTGGATGCGCTAGACCCACAGCGCATGTTTTTTGACGCGGCAGATATCACCGAGTTTTCCTCATGGAAGCTGGAACTGGATAACGCCGGCCGGCGAGGCAATCTGGACCCCGCCTTTACCATGTTCAATCGCTACCATGAAAAGCTGAAGAGCCGGCTCGAAAACACCCTCGCCACCCTAGAGCAAACCCTGGAGGGGTTTGATTACGAGCTGGACGAGTACCTCGTCATCGATCACTCCACCATGCCCTGGGCACCCAACGCAGAAGAGCTCGACGAGCGCTGGCGGAAACGCCTCAAAAATCAGGCGCTGAGCCTCATGCTGGCAGACAAGCCTGCTGATGAGATCCCCGAGACGTTAGCGCGGCGCTACCAAAATCAACTGTACCGGCTCGATCAGTACAACGCCCAGGACGTTTTCCAGATCTATGCCAATACGCTTGCCGAGCAATACGACCCTCATACCAACTATTTCTCCCCCCGTCGCGCCGAGAATTTCGATATCAATATGAGTCTCTCGTTCGAGGGCATCGGCGCTATGCTGCAAATCGATGACGAATACGCCAAAGTCAGCCGCCTCATTCCCGCGGGACCGGCTGATAAGCAGGGCGAGCTGCGGCCCTCGGATTTGATCATCGGTGTTGGGCAGGGAGAATCCGGCCCCATCGAGGATGTTGTGGGCTGGCGGCTAGACGAGGTCGTTGATTTGATTCGAGGTCCAAGAGATACCGTGGTCAGGCTCGAGGTCATTCCCGGCAAGGGCAAAACAGACCAGCGCCGGGTTGTGCCGATCAGGCGCAATGAGGTGAAGCTAGAGGAACAAGCCGCACAAAAGGAAATTATCGAATTCACCGATGAGGCGGACCAAAAACACCGTATCGGAGTAATCGATATCCCGGCCTTTTACATCGACTTCGACGCCTATCGTCGCGGGGACAAGAACTATCGCTCTACCACCCGTGATGTTCAGAGACTGATTGCAGAGCTGATGGCGGAGGACGTTGAAGGGTTGGTGATCGACCTCAGGGATAACGGTGGTGGCTCCCTGCAAGAGGCGAATCAGCTAACGGGTCTTTTCATTGAATATGGCCCCACGGTTCAGATCCGCTCCGCTGAGAGCCGCGTGTGGCGAGATGGCAAGCGGCGCCGATCAAACTATTACGAAGGACCGCTGGCGGTCATGATCAACCGACTTAGCGCCTCAGCATCCGAAATTTTTGCCGGGGCCATACAGGATTACGGACGCGGCATCGTGGCCGGCGAGCAATCCTTTGGCAAGGGAACCGTCCAGTCTCTGGTGCCACTACAAGAGGGCCAACTGAAGATTACCGAGAGCAAGTTTTACCGCGTCTCCGGGGAGAGTACGCAGCACCGAGGGGTAATACCCGATATTACCTATCCGTCGCTCTTCGATCCTGAAGAGATCGGCGAAAGCGCGTTGGACAACGCGCTGGCTTGGGATCAAATTGCGCCGGCCCGCTTCAATCGCTACCACGACTATGGTGCGATTATGCCGATGCTGACAACCCTTCATGAGAAGCGCGCAGCCAATGATCCCGATTATCTCTACCTACAGGATCGGGTGGCTATCGCCCAGGAAGCGCGCACGATCACTGCGCTGCCGCTACAGGAATCCGGCAGGCTTGCCATGAGAGATGATCAGGAATCCAAGGCGCTGGTGATTGAAAACAAGCGACGTGTCGCAAAGGGGCTTGAGCCCCTCGAGAGCCTTTCTGATGCTGAGCAGGATGAGCAAGGTGGTGACACCGGAAGCGAATCAGCGGTCACATCGCCAGAGATGCCAGACGAAACGATTGCGGACGGTGGCGATGAAGATGCCGGAGATGTTCTGTTGATGGAGACCGGGCGCATTCTGGTCGACGCAATCACGCTGCGCCCCAACACCAGCGTCGCCGGACGCGCGCAATAACCAAAACGCCCAAATAGAGGTCGCAATCGGGGCGCAGACTCAACCCCTCACGCCGAGCTCCGGAAACCTATACTGGGCTGATACAGTCTTGTCCCGCCATGTAGGTATGCAGCGGCGCAGGAAGTCGAATACTGCCATCCGCCTGCTGCCCATTCTCCATGACAGCAACCAAGGTGCGCCCCACAGCGAGGCCGGAGCCATTTAGCGTGTGCAATAGTTCCGGCTTGCCCGTTTCCGGATTGCGCCACCGCGCCTGCAAGCGACGCGCCTGAAAATCCCTGAAGTTCGAGCAACTCGAGATTTCACGATAGGTCGACTGACCAGGTAGCCAAACCTCCAGGTCATAGGTCAGCGCCGAGCTGAAACCTAGATCGCCGCCACACAATATGACTTTTCGATACGGCAATTCGAGCGCTTGTAGAATGGCCTCAGCGTGACCTGTCAGCGCCTCGAGGGCATACTCTGACTGCGCAGGTCTGACGATCTGAACCAGCTCGACCTTCTCAAACTGGTGCTGACGAATCAGGCCGCGGGTGTCTCGCCCGTAACTCCCCGCCTCGCTTCGAAAGCAGGGTGTGTGGGCCACATAGCGCAAGCCCTCCTCACCCAGTTTATCAGTGTCGTAGATCTGGCCTCGAGCGATATTGGTCACCGGCACCTCGGCGGTAGGCGCAAGATAAAAACCCTGCTCACCCTCGAGACGGAACGAATCCTCGGCAAACTTCGGCAGCTGCCCGGTCCCCGTCAAAGAGGCCTCATTGACGATATAGGGGACATACACCTCCTGATATCCGTGCGCCTGTGTATGGGTATCCAACATAAACTGCGTGAGTGCGCGGTGCAGTCGCGCGAGGTCACCTGAGAGCATTGAAAAACGCGCACCGGCAATTTTGCCCGCGGTCTCAAAATCCATTTGCGTCAGCGCCTCACCCAAATCGACGTGATCCTTCGGCTCAAAGGCAAACGAGGCCGGCTCACCCCACTTGAGTAGCTCGACGTTATCTTCTTCCGTCGCACCAAACGGCACCTGAGGATCTGGCAGATTGGGCGTCTCCATCAACAACGCGGCGCGCGTCCGACGTCGACGGGGAA
>CAXEVD010000253.1:0-3534 GCA_963999395.1 uncultured Halieaceae bacterium | reverse complement strand
ACTGGCGTCGTCTAAAAACTGATTAGCGGGTGCTGGCAAGCGCGGGTGACCGCGGGTACTGACTAAAAAATTGCCACACCAGCTCCATGCCCCATCGCTCCTCGGCTGGCGAAATCGCCGGGCAGACTGGCTGCCTCGGTAAATCCTGTTGCTGGGCGGGCGCAACACAATCCGCCGGAATAGCGTCAATGCGCTGAGCCGCCCACTCATGACCTGCCACCGAGTCACCACAGCTCACCACCGCGGCACCCTCAGCCTGGCAATCCGTAAAAGCCTCACATTGGAGATCTCGTTCCTGCGTCAGCGAGGTCTGCCAAGGCACAGCGGGCCCTTTACACCCCATGGTCTCAGCCCAGATACGGGTATTGTCTGCAGCCGACGTATATACCCACCCGTACGGTGACGGTAGCCCATCTGGCGGGACGCCGTCGTCCAGCTCACCGTAATAATGGAGCATGGGTAGCGTCTCGCTAGGCCCACAGGCGTGGCCCGGGGGCATCTGGTAAATCATGATGCCCACCGCAGCAAAGCGCTCAGGGTAATCACAGCCCAGCCGCTGCACCATGCTGCCGCCATTACTGTTGCCAAGCAGATAAAAGCGATTAGGATCGACAAGCAGGCTCTCTTTCACTGATTGCGTGATCGAGAGCAGAAACCCCACATCATCCTCACAGGAGGTCCAATCGCAGGCTTTGCAATCACCGCACTCGGTATAGCAGGGGTAATCGAGACGATCGGGCAAACAGTGGGGGCCAGCATCGGTAGGTACATTGCTCGCCAGATCGTTCCATGAACTCACCAGATCATCGCCACTCTGCCAGGCGACTTTTGAGTAAAACCCGGCACCTTGGGGATACACCACAATGTAGTCATTGGCGTTGGCGTGGGGGTTGATCTCATGGGCAGAGGCGAGCCCCGTAGCGGTGGTCCCATAACCGTGAAGCGCCATAACCACCGGTAATGGCCGGCTGCCATAGGCCTCGGGCAGATACACATAGTACTGCCGGGGTTTATCCCCAATCGTCATCGTGCGTCGCTGGAACTGTGCATTATCAGGACCCCGGAGAAATGCCGACACGCGCTCGACCACCTGCTCCTGATAACACTCGGGATTAGGACCGAAGTGCCCACAATCTCCCGGGATCTCGACGACCTCAAAACCCAGCTGCTTGGCAAACGCCTTGTTGGGCTCTGGGTTGACGGTCATATCTCGCTCAAATACCACCGCCAGTACACTGGGCCTGCCCATCGCCTCTAATCGCGTTTCAAAATCCGGGCGGCCCCGCCGAATGTCATGCTGCGCGGTGGACGTGTTCTGGCTGGCGCGATCGGCAATGGCCGGCGCGTTATCAAAGCGCGCCATACCGGCCAACCATTCGTCGAACTGCTCTAGTGAGCGCTCGCGGTTCAAATACTCGGGCGTCCAGAACACCATGCCGTCGATCAACGCCAACAAGTGGGCCTTGCGCTGCATGGCTTCGGGGGAACCCTCAGGAAGTGCCAACAATTCCTGCCAGGCGCGACCCTTTAATCGATCGTAGAACGTGTACCAGGGCGTGCCTTCAATGGGCACAAAGTGCGTGGCGAAGTCCGGATACATCATGAGCCACTCATAGGTCTGGTAACCGCCCATCGAGGCGCCGACTACGGCGTGGAGATACTCAATATCCAGATGTTCGGTCAACAACCGATGCTGCAAACTGACCTGGTCCCGTATGGTGAACGCGGGGAAAGGACTTTGCGCGCTGTTAGAAGGAGACGAGGAGATACCATTGCCCAGTGCATTGACGGCGATCACGAAGTAGTCGTCGGTATCGACAATGCCGTCCGGGCCGAGATAGTTATAGGTGGCCAGCCCCTCGGCGTTACCGTTGAGCCAGGTAGGCATGAGCACAATGTTGCTGAGATCCGGTGCCAGCCGGCCGTAGGTTCGGAAGGTCAGCTGGCAGGCCTCGATAACCTGATCGTTCTCGAGAGCACACTCCCCCATGTCTGTCGTGTGGAGCACGCCGTCATGGGTTTCTGACAGCCAGTCGTCGATCGACACTGCGCGTGCCAAGGGACTGACGAGCAAACAAAGCGCGGCGAGCACGCTAAGCAGTGTAGTGCCGATCAAATTGTCACGACGACGCATCCGCGCACGCTCCCTTCTTCAATGATTTCATGGGCCTTCGCCATCTGATCGAATGGTAGCGTCTCGGCAATACGATGCTGCAGGCCACCCTCAGTCAAAGCAGCTTGGGTATCTACCGCCGCCTGCGCCTTGGCCGCTTCCGGCATGGCGTACACAATCACCATCCGGACCGTGAGGTCCATAAACATCATGGTCCTGAAGGGTAGCGAGGGTTCAGGCACCAAGGTACTGGAGTACGTCGCAATCGTGGCGCCGATCCTCAAGCAATGCAGCAGCTCGGGCAGGTTGGCGCCGAACTCGACATCAATCACCCGATCGATCTTTTGGCCCCCGGTCAAATCCAGCACGGCCTTCCCCCACTCGGGTTCGCGATGATTGACCACCGCCGCGGCACCGGCCTCCCGGCAGACTGCAGCGTCTTGTTCGTTACTCGCCGTCGCAATCACGCGCGCGCCGGCGCGATGCGCCCACTGGGTGGCGTAGTGGCCGACGCGGCCTGCGCCACCCGTAACGAGTATCAACTGATCGGCAACGGGGCCATCCGCAAAGACGCAGCGGTGAGCGGTCATGATGGGTATGCCAATGCAGGCCCCCACCTCAAACGAAGCATTCTCGGGCAGTGTTGGTGCGCGCACGCTATCGAGCGCAACGTACTCCGCGGCCGTACCCAGTTGGCGGCCGTATTGCGCCTGATACACAAACACCCGTTCACCGACGCGAGAAGGCGACACGCCCTCACCCACTACGGTAATCACACCCGCGCCATCGCTGTGGGGTATCACCGGCCCAGCTTCCAATAAATCAGGAAAGGCTCCGGCGCGTTTTTTCACATCAGAAGGGTTCACCCCGGTGGTGTGGAGCTGCACCAGCACCTCACCGGGGCCGGGCTCAGGCGTGGGCCAGTCACCCTGCTGCAGCACGTCCTGCGCTGCACCGAATGCATCAAACCAGCACGCTTTCATCGATCGATCCTTATGGGTCCAGCCAGTTAGCAAGACTCTCGGTATGACCGTCGATACCGAGAGTTTGGCCGGAGATCATCCGTCCGCCTGGCCCCGCAAGAAAACATACCATCGCGGCGATGTCCGCGGGGCTCACAAAGTCTCTGAGCGAGCTCTGGCGTTGGTAGACTCTGCGGATCTCATCAGGCGCCATCCCGCGCTCAGCGGCATCGCGATCAATGACGCGGTCAATCCGCTCCCCGCCCACGCTACCCGGGCACAACGCGTTGACCCTGATATTCCAGGGGCCCAACTCCATCGCCCAGGTTTGGGCGAGCCCAATCGCCGCCCATTTGGCTGCCACGTAGGGGGAGCGCATTGAACAACCGTATCGCCCAGCACTGGAGGACATGTTGAGAATGAGACCGCTGCGCTGGGATTTCATTAGCGGGATCACAA
>CAXEVD010000252.1:0-3542 GCA_963999395.1 uncultured Halieaceae bacterium | reverse complement strand
AAATGACGTGGAAATAACTTGCTTGCCTAAAGATTTACCGAGTTTTATTGAGATTGATCTAACCGACTTAGAAATTGGTAATTCACTTCATATAAGCCAGTTAAGTTTCCCGAAAGGCGTAGAGCCTATATTGCATGGACAGGATGATCCTGTTGTTGTGACGGCAATAAAGCCAAAGGGAGGAGCTTCTGATGATGAGGAAGAATCCAGTGCGGATGAAATTGCTTCGACATCCGATGAGGTTGACAATAGCAATTCGACAGGATCAGGGGAGTCTGAAGCAGGCGCGAGTTAGTCGCCAGTTGGCGAGGGAATTTGGAAACTAAATGTATTATTGCTCTTGGTAATCCGGGGAAGGAATATGCTGCTACCCGACACAACGTTGCTCAATGGGTATTTTCCGAACTCGGCAAACATTCAAATTTAAATTGGGAAATCAAGCAGAAACTTTTTGCGGAAATTTGTTTTTGGATTCCTGATAGAGTGGGCGAGAAACTTATGCTTGTAAGGCCTACCGTCTATATGAATGAGTCTGGAAAAACTGTTAATAATGTGTGTGCATATTTTAGTATAAATGTGAATCAGATAATGGTAATTCACGATGAACTGGATTTGATTCCGGGAGCTGCAAAAATTCAATTAGGAGGAGGTGCAGCAGGTCATAATGGAATTCTAGATATATACAGATCCCTCGGACAGCAGAACTTCAAGAGGGTACGCATCGGCATCGGCCACCCGGGCTCAGCCAAAAACGTATCTGGCTGGGTGCTGAGCAAGGCCTCCGCCACTGATCAGGCCGCCATTGAGGCCAGCACTGAGTCAGCTATCAATGCGTTACCACTGCTCCTTGACGGTGAAGATGTAAAGGCGATGACGGCGCTGCACAGCGAAAGCTTCGTCACCACGCCATCTCAAGAGGATTAATTGGCATGGGAATTCAATGTGGCATCGTCGGTTTACCCAACGTGGGTAAATCCACTTTGTTTAACGCGCTCACGCAGGCGGGTATCGATGCGGAGAATTTCCCGTTCTGCACGATCGAACCCAATACGGGCGTCGTGCCTATCCCGGATCCAAGGCAGGGGCAAATCGCCGACCTCGTGAACCCTGAGCGGAACATTCCCGCGACTATGGAATTTGTCGATATCGCCGGGTTGGTAGCGGGCGCCTCAAAGGGCGAAGGTCTTGGCAACCAGTTTCTGGCGAATATTCGGGAAACCGATGCCATCGCGCACGTCGTGCGTTGTTTCGAGGATCCCAACGTCATTCACGTGGCCAACAAAATTGATCCGCTCGCCGATATCGAGACGATCAACACGGAGCTTGCGCTGGCGGATTTGGAGTCCTGCGAAAAGCAGCTCGCCAAAGTGGTGCGCACGGCAAAGAGTGGCGACAAGGAAGCGGTTGCACTCAAGGCGCTTCTTGAAGACAAGCTGTTACCCCAGTTGAACGAGGCGCAACCGGTTCGCGCGCTGACGCTGGATGACAATGACTGGGCGCGCGTCAAAACCTTGCACCTGCTAACCACCAAGCCGACGATGTATATCGCCAACGTGGCGGAAGATGGATTTGAGGGTAACCCCCATCTGGAAGCGGTTCGAGCTCACGCCGCCGCAGAGAATGCCGGCGTGGTGGTGATCTGTAACAAGCTCGAATCCGAGATCATTGAGCTAGATGATGAAGAAAAAGTCGACTTCCTCGCCGAGATGGGCATGGAAGAGCCGGGGCTCAATCGCGTCATTCGCGCCGGCTACGAGCTACTCAACTTGCAGACCTACTTCACCGCAGGACCCAATGAAGTGCGTGCCTGGACTATCCGTGCGGGCTCCACTGCGCCGGAGGCCGCCGCGGTCATTCATACCGATTTCCAAAAGGGCTTTATTCGCGCCGAGGTGATTGGCTTTGAGGACTACGTGACGCATCGCGGCGAACAGGGCGCCAAGGATGCCGGCCGCTGGCGACTGGAAGGCAAGGAATATGTGGTTGCGGATGGTGATGTCATCCACTTCCGCTTCAATGTCTGACCTAGCTTGCGACGAGCGCGCGGCTGATCGCGTCCCGCGTCTCCTCGGGCTGAATGACTGCGTCAATCTCGAGATAGCTGGCGGCCTCTACCGCACGCCCTTTGTCGTACATCTCGGCGAGTAACTTGTCATATAAGGCCTGCCGCGCTGCCTCGTCGGGCGCCTCTGCGAGCTCCTGACGAAAGCCAAGGTGAACGGCCCCCTCCAAGCCCATGGCACCAAATTCCCCCTGCGGCCAACTTACGGCGTAACGCGGCACCTCGAAGGAGCCGCCGGTCATAGCCATGGCGCCGAGCCCATAAGCACGACGCAGAAAGATCGCGACAATGGGTTGGGTGAGTGTGGCGCCCGCAATAAAGAGATCCGACATCAAACTCGGCGCACCAGCAGCCTCGCTTTCAGGACCCACCATAAATCCGGGCGTATCGATCAGCGACACCACCGGCAGTCGCCATCGCTCCGCCAGCTGATAAAGGGCCGCCGCCTTGGTGGCGGACTCGCCATCAATCGCGCCCCCCAGATGACGACAATCACTCGCGAGCACCGCAACGGCGCGACCTGCGACCCGGGCAAGCCCCGTGATAATCGCGCGCCCCATATCCGGTCGCGTCTCGATGAAGGACTCCGTATCGAAAAGATGTCGGATAATCTTGCGCACGTCGAAGGCATAGCGGCGGTTAGTGGGCATCAGAGCAGCCAGCTCTGACTGATCGGCGGCCTGCCAGTCCGTCACTGAGCCTTGGATGCAGGCGAGCACGCGTTTTGCCATCAGTGTCGCCTCGGCCTCATCAGTGACCACAATATCCACCACACCGTTTTCACGATGCACCGAGACCGGACCAATGTCCTGCGGCTTCCAGGAGCCTAGGCCACCGCCCTCGATCATGGCGGGGCCCGCCATACCAATACAACTCGCTTCAGTGGCAATGCGCAGATCCGCAGCGCCAAACAGCGCCGCATTGCCGGCAAAGCAATAACCGTGGTTCACCGCAATCCGGGGCACCCGCCCAGCCAACGCCGCCCACCGATGAAAGGTGGGCACATTCAACCCTGCCATCGACACCAATACATCGGTATCGCCCGGCCGGCCGCCGCCGCCTTCGGTGTACATCACGATGGGCAAGTTGTCCTGCTCGGCGATCTCCAGCAGCCGGTCAATCTTGCGGTGATGAAAATATCCTTGGGTGCCCGCCAAGACGCTATAGTCATTGATGATCAGCGCTGTTTGGTTCTGCTCACTAGGGAATAGCTCAGCGTTGACAGCGCCGACCGCCGTGATCACGGCATCCGCGGCCGTCTCGGCATAGAGCGCGTCCCCCTCACGCCGTGTGCGCTGGGCGGCAACCGCCAACTGACCGTACTCTGAAACGGCGTCGCCCTCCGTGAGATCCAGGAGGTTCTCCCGGGCAGTGCGTCCCCCACGGGCATGCCGCTTGGCAACCGCCTCGACGCGCGCCTCGTCAGTCGTCTTTGCAAGCCGGTCCTGTAACCCGGCGTAGGGGTCGCTGTGTTCGTCAC
>CAXEVD010000251.1:0-3542 GCA_963999395.1 uncultured Halieaceae bacterium | reverse complement strand
GGGCGGTGTCGTACAGCGACTCTCCCTTGGCGATGGCAGAGTGCTCAAAACCGGTCGTTTCCCGCACCTCGCCGCCGAGCAGGTTAAAGGCGCTACCAAAACTGATTCGGGTCCGGGTGGAAGGCTCGAAGAACATGGAGCCAAGGATGGCGCCATCGAGTACGCGGGTGATGCGCTCACGATGCGCATAGGGTCGCATGGCGTCGGCAACGGTGAACAATCGCTCAACATCAGCCCGCTCAAATTGACTGATGCTCAGAATATGGCTGCCGGCGAATTGCATGTACTGCACTCCACTGCTCTCTCGCTATTGTAGCGCCGATCATCCCTCCACTGACAGCGCTCTAACCCATTCTTCCAGTTGATTCAATGCGGCCAGGGTGATTTCAGTCACCTCCGGGCGGGCGCGCTCCTCGGCGAGTTCTGTCTCAAACTGTGCCAAGGAGAAGGACCCCTCCTGCCACTGTAGCTGACAGTGCTCGCGCCACTGCGCGGCTTCTTTATCGCTCAACGTATCCGGAAAGTTGCGGGCCCGATAACGGAACAGCATTTCCGGCAGTCGCTGATCGGCAAAGGGAAAACTCTGGCCAGCCAGTGCTGCGGGATCCTCGGCAATGACCTGATCACAGAGGCTGCGGTCTCCGTCACTCACGAATCCGTCATACAGCAGCTGATCGGGATCAGACCGCTCCGGAAAAATTCGCTCCTGCCACAGATCCTGAAAGCGCGAGACAAAGCCAGCCGGATCAGCAGCGCGCGCTGCTCTCAACAGGAATAAATGTTGTCGATGCAGGTCGCCATCGAGCCCCAGTGACACCGCCACCTCACCTGCAACCCAGTGGGTGGGCAACAACACTGGCGCGCGATTGAGGCGGATGGTCTTTATCGGTGGCCTCTCAACACCATCGGGCAAATCGATTTGCGGAGTAAATAAATGCTCGCGCACGATCTCGGCGGACTGTTCGAGAAAGTCCGGCGATTTACCCAGGTCGACGCAGATCAATTCGCTGTTGTTAGTGGGGTGCCAGGCGACCGGCACCACCAAAGCCAGGTTATGTCTTGCACCACCAAACATACCCGATACATGAACCAGCGGCGTCAGGTCGTCCAGATTCACCAGCGCACTCACGGCACGCTTCGAGCGCTGCCGGTAAAGGGTGTCAAACAAGTGCTCGTCGCAGCGCTTCAATAACTTGGCGATTTCAATGGTGGCCACCACATCGGCCATCGCGTCGTGGGCCGCACCATGCTCAATCCCATTGGCGGCGGTGAGATCTTCTAGTCTGAAGCTGGTGAAACCGTCGTCTCTCACCGGCCACTCGATCCCTGCAGGGCGCAGCGCTCTGAAGGCTCGGGTGACATCCAACAGATCCCAGCGACTATTGCCGTTTTGCCACTCCCGACCGTAGGGGTCACGCAGGCTCCGCCATAGGGCAAACCGGGTAATCTCATCGTCAAAGCGAATCGAGTTGTAACCGATCCCGCAGGTTTTCGGTTGAGCGAGCTCCTGGTGAATACGGGTGATGAATGCCGCCTCGGGAAATCCTTGCTCCGCCGCCAGCTGTGGCGTGATCCCGGTGACCCGGATCGCGGCAGGATGCGGCAGTCGGTCGGGGGTCGGACGCGCGTAGAGGGTCAGAGGCTCACCAATGATCTCTAAATCAGCGTTGGTGCGCACCCCGGCAAACTGCCAGGGTCGGTCCAATGTGGCGTCTGACCCCGAGGTTTCGTAGTCGTGCCAGTAAAAGGTCTCAGATGAGCTCAAGCGCCTGCTCTTCGATCTGTGCTTTCCAGATCTGCGGCCCCGTCACATGCACCGACTCACCCTGACTGTCGACCGCGACACTCACCGGCATATCGCGCACCGTGAAGGCGTAGATGGCCTCCATGCCGAGATCCTCAAACGCCACCACTTCGGCTTTGGTCACCGCTTGAGAGACCAGATAAGCCGCGCCACCCACGGCCATGAGATAAACCGCACCGTGCTTTTTGATGGCCTCTACCGCCACGCGGCCGCGCTCGGCCTTACCGATCATGCCGGCGAGCCCGGTTTCCTGAAGGATGTAGTCGGTGAATTTATCCATTCGGGTGGCCGTGGTCGGGCCTGCCGGACCCACCGCTTCATCTCTTACCGGGTCAACGGGGCCCACGTAATAGATAAATTTGCCCGCCAAATCGACCGGTAGCGACTCGCCTTGCTCGAGCATCTGGGTCATGCGCTTATGCGCCGCATCCCGCCCAGTGAGCATGGTGCCCGACAGTAACAACGTCTCACCGGGCTGCCAGGTATGAATTTCCTCGCGGGTCACGGTATCGAGGCTGACGCGACGCACCGACTCGCCCGGCTCCCAGCTGATATCCGGCCACTGATCCACATCGGGCGGCGTCTGCAGGGCGGGTCCTTCACCGCTCAGGGTGAAATGCGCGTGACGCGTGGCCGCGCAGTTGGGGATCATCGCCACCGGCAGCGACGCCGCATGGGTGGGATAGTCCTTGATCTTCACGTCCAAAACCGTTGTGAGGCCACCCAGACCCTGCGCGCCAATGCCGGTGCGGTTCGCTGCGTCCATGATCTCGAGGCGCAGTTCTTCAATCCGGTTCTGTGGTCCGCGGGCGCGGAGCTCATGAATATCTACCGGGGCCATCAGTGACTCTTTAGCCAGCACCATCGCTTTTTCAGCGGTGCCGCCGATCCCGATCCCGAGAATACCCGGGGGGCACCAGCCTGCGCCCATGGTCGGCAGGGTCTTGGCCACCCAATCGACGATGCTGTCAGAGGGGTTCAGCATGACCAGCTTCGATTTATTCTCGGAGCCGCCCCCTTTGGCCGCCACGTGAACGCTCACCGTATTCCCCGGCACCAGTCGGGTGTGAATCACCGCCGGCGTGTTGTCTTTTGTGTTCTGGCGACGCCCGGCGGGATCCTCAAGAATGGAGGCACGCAGGGTGTTATCCGGATGGGTGTAGGCTCGGCGGACACCCTCATTGATCATGTCATCGAGAGGCATCTGGGCCTCCCACTGCACTGACATCCCGATCTCAATGAAGACAGTGACAATGCCGGTGTCCTGACAGATCGGTCGATGACCCATCGCGCACATGCGCGAGTTGATGAGAATCTGCGCCATCGCGTCCTTGGCAGCAGAATTACGCTCCATCTCCCAAGCGCGGTGGACGGCCTGCACAAAATCGAGGGGGTGATAGTAGGAGATAAACTGCAGCGCGTCGGCGACGCTGTCGATGAGATCCTGCTGTTTGATTACGGTCATAGCGCTGGTGTGCCCCCGACTGTCATCGCTATTGCATGCCCGGCGAATTCAGCGCCGCCATATCGGCCTCAAGCTGCGCGATATTGGCGTTAACCTGCCGCCGGAACGCGTTGATCGACTCGATCCACTCTGCATTGCTCTCAACTTGTTTGCGCAGCGCGGCGCGCTCGAGGTTCGATCTATTGAGTCCGTCTGCCAGACGCTCCACGTCGGTTTGCGCGCGCTGAGCACTCGCTGCGAGTCGCTCCAAATCGCCGGCCACCTGTGTCAGAG
>CAXEVD010000250.1:0-3591 GCA_963999395.1 uncultured Halieaceae bacterium | reverse complement strand
TATGCGCCACCAGATCATCCCCGGCGCGTCGCACCAGTCCCTGTGGTATGTCCTCTACGGCAGCCAGTTCGCGGACTGACCGCGGAACAGTCTTCGCCACACCCATGACGATCTTGTCGTTCAGTATCCAGCTGCGGGGACGATCTCGGTGACGCGCTTCACCCTCGCGCCACTCAACGACCTCAGCCAATACCCGCTGTTGCTCGGGCTGCAGACGATAGGCCGTTTTGAATTTGGCGATGGGCGGCTTGCCACCGGGGCGCAGCCGCGCGCCCTCTTCCAATACCCACTCCAGGCGATTGCGCTCCATGGCCCGGTTTTGCAGCTGCACACCCATGGGGTGCAGATACGTCACGTCCTGCGCCGCATAGTGCGCCTGCGCATCGGTGAGCGGTCGCTGCAACCAGTCGGATTGGGTTTCGTCTTTCGGTAGCTCGATATCAAAAAAATGCGCGACCAAGGCGCGATAGCTTTGCCCCGCACCCAGCCCTACCAGCGCGGCTGCCCGCTGCGTATCGAATAGCGGTGCCGGCAGTACGCCGAGCCAATGGGAAAACACCTCCAGATCCTCGCTCGCGCTGTGAATCAACTTGGTCTGGGAGGGGTCAGTCAAAAAGGCCCGCAACGCGCTGAGATCGTCAAGTTGGAGCGGATCAATCAGATACGGCTCATCTCCCCAACAGAGCTGCAACAAAGCGACCTGAGGGAAAAACGTATCGCGACGGCGAAATTCGGTATCGATCGCCACCATGGCGTGGTGCCGACTATCGGACAACAGCGAGTTCAACGCGTCACTGCTCTCGATCAGCGTCCAGCTCACTCGCGCACCACCGTTCTGCCGCTGAGCGCGTGGGCCAGCGTGTTGGCGTCGGTGTATTCCAACTCGCCTCCCAAGGGCACGCCGTGAGCAATGCGTGACACCGTGACGGTGACGGCGCGGGCCCGCTCGCTGATGTAGTACGCCGTGGCTTCGCCCTCTACCGTGGGATTGGTGGCCAAAATCACCTCTTTGATCTCGCCATCGGCGAACCGCTGACACAGCGCCTCTAGGCCCAATTGCTCTGGCCCAATACCATCGATAGGCGACAGATGCCCCATCAGCACATAGTAGTGGCCCCGGAAGCTGCCGCTCTGCTCAATCGCCATGACGTCAGCGGGCGCCTCCACCACACAAAGCGTGGTTGGGTCTCGCTTGGGGTCGGAGCAGATCTCACAGATCTCCAGCTCGGTGAAATTGCGGCAGCGGCCGCAGTTTTTCACCTTGGTCAGCGCCACTTCGATGGCTTCCGCGATCTGCTGAGCCCCCTCGCGATCCCGCTCCAGTAGATGTAGGGTCATGCGCTGAGCTGACTTGGGCCCCACACCCGGCAGGTGCCGCAGGCCTTCAATCAACGCTTCAATCGATGGGCTTAATTTCATATTAATCAGCCTATTATCGGCCAAACGTCATGCGGAAGCCGATTATTCACACAGTCACTCATGGGCGACTCTCGGCATCGGCGCCGTGGCCCTCGGGCTCACCGTCGGCCACGTTGGGCCGGATGCTGCCTGGGATGATCTGGCCGTCGAAAGCCTCCATTAAGGCGTGCAACGCATCATCGCTGGAGATTGCCTGCTCGGCTGCGGCGAGGCGGGCGGCTGCGAGTGCCGCGCGGTGATTGGCAGGCGTGCGACCACCATGTTCAGCCACTGCTATCTCCGCGCCGACATCGTGACCCAGATGCCGCGTGAGTGCCTGTGCCAGCTGAGCCGGGTGACGCTCGTTAAGCAGCGTCGCGTCTCGCTCGGCAAGATGGAAGTTCAGGTGCGCTCCACTCACCTCGCCCAACTCGAGATTCAGAGCGATGTTGTGCAGGATGCCGCTGAACTGAAACGCCTCGAACAGTTCGGGCCAGGTCTCCGTCGTGAGCTCTGACAAGCTCACCTGCCGAGACGGGGCATCGTCGGTCTCTTCCTCCCGCACAATCTGCACAGGTTCCGCTGAGATGCCGATTTTGGATGCGACTGTCGCACCATTCGCCGCGCCATTTATCGACGGCGCCGCCCGAGGCGAACTGACTGGCGGCTCACTAACAAGGTCTGTGGCCGCGGCACCCTCCTCTTCGGACACTGCCTCCTCGGCAGGCGCACCTGCACTCACCTCTTGACGCTGCGCAGTCTGAGTCGCCCTGTCATCAGATTCAGCGGCTTTAGGGCTATCTGACGACGTGTCTAACGCCTCTGGCGCAACCTGCCCGTTGAACGAGGACTCCGCCGCGGGCTCTGCCGGCGAGGGCATTGGTGAGGGTGTCTGCGCCGATTGCTGAGTATCGGGATTCTGGGTTGCTTCCGGCGTCACATCGAGAGCCACCGGCGCTACCGGTGGTTCAGGCTTTTTTGCCGGGGAGTCTCCCGCCGCGGGTTGCGGCTGAAAAACGGCTGCGGGCCGGAAGGCAATCATCCGCAGCAAAATCATCTCAAGACCCGCTCGGGCAGATGAGGCAAGATGCACTTCTCTTCGCCCACCGACAGCCATCTGCCAAAACAGCTGGGTGTCATCGATCGTGGCCCGTGCAGCGAGTTCAACGATGCGCGCCTGGTCCGGCCAGCTGGTGTCCAGGGCATCTGGCACCGTCTGGGCAACCGTCATTTGATGCAGGATGTTGCTGAGCTCATCCAGCGCTGAAATAAAATCGGGCGCGTGCTCGGCGATCTGCGACACCAATGACAGCACCGCAGCGGCATCTTCATCCAAAATAGCGGCCACCACATCCAGCACCTTGCCGCGGTCCACGGTACCCAGCATTTCGGCCACATCAGCACCGACCAGCTTCCCTTCACCGTAGGCGATGGCTTGATCAGTGAGACTCAGCGCATCGCGCATCGATCCCTCTGCGGCACGAGCAATCAACGCCAGCGCTTCGGCGTCTGCGCTCACCGACTCCGCCCCCAGAATATGCTCCAGGTGTGCAACGATTTGCTCGGGCTGCATGTTCTTCAGGTTGAACTGAAGGCATCGGGAGAGGACCGTTGCCGGCAGTTTCTGCGGGTCGGTGGTGGCCAGCAGGAACATCGCGTGGGGCGGCGGCTCCTCGAGGGTTTTCAACAAGGCGTTGAAGCTGTGGTTAGACAGCATGTGCACCTCGTCGATCAAATAGATTTTGTAGCGTGCATGGGTTGGCGTGTACTGCACGTTTTCTAAAAGCTCACGCGTGTCCTCGACCTTGGTCTTGGATGCCGCATCGACTTCAATCAAATCAACAGATCGGCCCTCGGCAATTTCCGCGCAGGCACCACACTCCCCGCAGGGCGTCGCCGTGACGCCGGTGTCACAGTTGAGACACTTGGCAAGAATGCGCGCAACGGTGGTCTTGCCCACGCCCCGCGTGCCGGTAAAAAGGTAAGCGTGATGGAGTCGACCGGATTCCAGCGCGTTCACTAACGCTTGTAGCACATGCTGCTGCCCGACCATCTCGGTGAAGTTGCCGGGTCGCCACTTTCGGGCGAGAACCTGATGAGACATGCCAGACCATCCGCGATATAAGGAGGCGACTCGGACAGCCACACCCCGGCACCCGAATCAGTAACTACCGTTGCTCCCTTCCGGGCCTG
>CAXEVD010000249.1:0-3603 GCA_963999395.1 uncultured Halieaceae bacterium | reverse complement strand
CACGTTGTCGCGCGAGCGGCAGTTCGGCGTACTCGGCGCGAAACAGCTGGCCATTGGAGAGGTTGGGGTTGTGTGGAATGGCAATGGCCTCGCAGCCAGACCCGGAATCATTGCATTGCTCTAGTAGTTGACGACGCAGGTCCATTTCCACTGGTGTTTCCAAAGCGGAGATAGGGAGCTCGGGTACGATCTCGTTGCGCATGATGATATTGCGATGGATCTTGGTGGATTGAGGTGAACGACTGTATTCCCAGGCAGTGAATGTGGTGAAGCTACAGCTCGGTGATCGGTCATACCAACGCTCGGCCGACGCCTGTACTGATTGCCAAACATTTCCGAGTTCCTCGCGACAGACTGCCTGATTTTCGCTACAGACATCCTTCCTGCGGCCCCCGATTTCTATGAGACCACCGATGCGTGCACGAAAGCCTTTTGCTCCCAGGGCTTTGGCGAGTAAAGATTCCTGTTCACCGCGATAAATGCTGCAACCAGTGCTGTCGTAGGATCGAGAACCCGGCGTGGTGCACAGAGACACTTCGGCCATCCATTCCGCGTGATCGGTGACCGCGGCGAAATCCAGAGGTCGATCAATTTGAATGGTTTTTGCCTTGGCCCCGGGTGCGCCGCCGTAGAGAGCGATCGGTGTTCCGGTGGCATAGGCGTACGCATCATCGGGCAGGGTCCGCGTTCCCAGAGAGTTGGCGTCCATCGATAGCGAGGTGTGCAGATGCAAGTCCCCGAAAAGTGGCTGACGCTCCTTGACCACGTGAGCACAGGCGTCACGTGGTAGAGGCTCTCTGGCAATAGCGGGCTCTGGTGGTGGGTCCCACGGATCAGCTGTCAGTATCAGGCGGCCGATATCACAGCCAGCTAGTATGCTGACGACAAAAAAGGCGGTGAGTCTTATTAACCAGCGGGATAGATCAAACTTCATTGGGGGACGGCTAAAAATGCGACGCACCCAAACCGATACCACCATCTACTTCGAGCGCCACTCCCGTGACCCATTCGGCGCAGATCAGGTATTCGACCCCTTCGGCGACTTCGGTGCCTGTGCCGATACGCCCTAGCGCGTGCAAGCCCGCCACGGCGTCGTAGCGGTCTTTGGCTTGTTCTGCTGTGAATAAGCCAGCGCGGAGGTTCAACTCCGTCGAGACCGCGCCCGGCAGAATACAGCCGGTGCGGATCTGCCTGGGGCCGAGCTCAGCGGCCATGACTTTTGTCAGGCCCTCGAGGGCTGCCTTGGTAGTGGCGTAGGGCGAAGCCCCCGGAAACGCGCGGCGGGTGTGGGTGGAGCCAATAAAAACGATGGCGCCTTGAGTTGGTTCAAGGAGCGGCACCGCCATGCTGGAAAGCATCATGGCGGAAACCACGTTGGTGTCGAACGCGTCTTTCAAGAAACTCTCGGTGTAGCCATCGACGGGCTGGCGGTACATGTTGGCGGCGTTGTTGACGAGCGCGTCGAGTTTGCTTCCATGAGCGACCGCGGCGGCAAGCATGACCTCGCGGTCTGCCTGCACAGTGACGTCGCCTTGAACAACGTGGCATCGCTCACCCAGTTCATCCTTGATCGCCTCGAGTTTTTCGAGGCGCCGTCCGCTGATCGTGACCCGGGCACCTTGGCTGCAGAAGCGTCTCGCACAGTCTGCGCCGATACCCGATCCGCCCCCCGTTACCAGAATTGACATGTCCTCGAGATTTCTCATTGGGCTCTCTCCGCGGTGAGTCTGCCTGATACGGTCAGTTTCGTTGGTCCGGGCTCTTTTGCTATTCGCGCAAACCTGCCTGTTGCATGATGGGGAGGAGGGTATCGCGAAACTGGGTCAGACCTTCCTCGTAATTTACCCAGCTTAAGGTAATCCCATCCAGCCCGGCATTGGAGAACGCCAACATGCCGTCGACGATTTGCTCGGCTGTGCCGATCAGTGGGATCGCCCCATAGCCTGCAATTAGATTGGCTGCCATGGCCTCCCAGCCATCACCGAGTGCGCTCTGCGAGTTGGGAACGAGCACATCAAGAAGATTGCGAACGCCTTCCCAGTCGCCGCGGTCGTATACGTATTCGCGGACAAAATCCTGCGCCTCTTGCTCGGTTTCTCTGCAGACAACGTAGGCTTGGCCAAAAATCTGCATGTCGCGATTGAATCGCTGGTTTGCCAAACGCCGGCCGTTAGCCGCAATGTCTCCCGCGGTCGCCATATCTTGCGCGACCACAAAGTTAAAGTCCGCATGGGCTGCGGCAAACTCTTGCCCCCTTGGGCTATTACCTGCGCTCATCAATGCAGGCCATGGCTTTTGTATCGGTTTGGGTTCCGAGTAGCACCCGGGAGACGTGAAGTGGGGTCCGGCATAGTCAAACTCACCCTCGACGGTCCAAAGCTCTTTGCACAATGAAATCCAGTCGTCAGCGACGTCATAGCGCACGTCGTGCTCCTTTTGTGGCACGCCAAACATGGCGATCTCGCGCTCGTTCCAGCCCGCGACGATATTGAGCCCGAAGCGACCCCCGGAAATGTGATCAATGGTTGCCACCTCTTTCGCAGCCCGTACAGGGTGGACTGTGGGCACATGAAACGTCGCAAATACGCCAATTTCCTCGGTTTTAGCGGCTAAACCGGCAGCCCAGGTAAACGTTTCAAAGTTGCGGTGGTTGAAATTCACTTTGCCGCCCATGCCTTTCCATCGTGCGACGGGAATGACGGCTTCAATACCCGCTTGCTCCGCCAGCTGAGCAATCTTCACCGATTCATCCCACTCTACCTTGAGCGTATCCGGCCGCTCCGTCATGGAGCAGCCGCTGCTAACGTTCAGCCCAAACACGCCGAGCTTAAGCTTGTGAGGACTGCGTTTTAGTGGGTGTGCTGGTGCGTTACCGGACATAGATGATCGCCTCGTCATCTCATTTTTCTGAGGGTGCGCCCCATAAAGTCGATCCAGTTTGTCAGAGTCCGCTGAGCTTGCAAAGCGCGCGCCTCTAATACTTTTATAGTATATATAACAATGTCTTAGGGGGGGTTTATGCAATATTGTCTGAATGAATTTCGACGGTGTCCACCAAAGGCCGAGGGTGCATACGGAAAACCAGTCGCAAAAATGACGCGTACAGATTCCGGTGCCATCATCTGGAGTGCGTTATGGCCAAGCCTACAACAGTTGATCTCCTGAGTGCTCAAGGAGCCTGCAGTCGCAGTGAATTCCAAGCCCAGCGTGCCAAGCTGGAGTCGTTGTTGCGCGACGCGGGTAGGGCGGCTTTGCAGAACGCCGATGTGTCAGCGGGAGAGCGGAGAACGGCCGAAATGACGCTCGAGCGGGACATTGAGCATCGCTTACAGCGTCTTATTTTACGCGCCAAAGGCATGGTTTCAGAGGAAATGTTGGTCCAGCACCGGCGGGAGATCCCTGTCGATGAAATTCCTGACTATGCCGTGACTCATCTGCTGGTTGAGCTGGGCGAGCAAGAGCTGCGAAGGGGAGCGGATCAGTAGTATTCCCGTGACCGTGTGCTCGGGTCTGCCGTCTTAGAGACATCTGAGCGTTCATAACCCTGTCGGCTACGCCCCGCTGGGCGTGTGAGAGCCATTTCGAATTAAAGCTTTCACCCCG
>CAXEVD010000248.1:0-3687 GCA_963999395.1 uncultured Halieaceae bacterium | reverse complement strand
GACAGGCCCTAAATTCATAGGAGCCAGCATGCCGCATAATAATATCTTTATATCAACTTGGCGCAGTCGTGTTAGAATTCGAACTAGGTTTTGACGGGTCTGTTGGGGGTCAAGACCCCGAAGCATATCATTCCCGCCGAGAACGATAATTACTGCATCAGGCCGATCACTAAGTGCCCAGTCAAGCCGGGCTAAGCCACCAGCTGAAGTATCTCCTGAGACACCCGCATTTAGCACTTTGACATTCTTGCCTGCTGCTGTTAGCGCCTGCTGAAGCTGTTCTGGAAACCCTTCACCAGCACTTAGCCCATAACCAGCAACGAGGGAGTCCCCAAACACCATTAATCTCTGCTGAGCAGCTGGAACAGGGGTTGAGCCAGTAATGATTATTATAAAGACCAGCAGAGTGAAAATCAGGCCGTATATTTTTTGCGTATATAGGTTTACAGAAAACATTTATTGCTCCGTCTTGGCAGGCCTGCCTGTCATGCCCATATACTCGAAAAGAATAGCAGAAAACAAGCGGCTCTTTTTTTATCTAAACCCCTCACTCCACACCATACCATAAGCAGTACAGGAATATGGATGACCTCTTCAAAACGAAATAATATGTCGGCACAGGCAAATCAAGATAAGGTTGCGCCTGCTGTAATTGAATTGAAAGATGCCTGGCTACAGTTGCGCAGCCAGTCAGGCACAACTGATATTCTGAAAGGCATTGATCTAAGCATTCCGGCTGGGCAGCATGTTGCAGTGGTTGGCCCCTCTGGCGCCGGGAAAACAAGTCTTTTGATGGTGATGTCAGGACTAGAAGCGTTAACTTCAGGACAGGCTATGCTGACAGGCCTGGAAACAACAAATCTGAATGAAAACAAGCTGGCCAGCCTGCGCCGTGACAACGTCGGTATTGTGTTTCAGGCCTTCAGGCTGATCCCCTCTATGACAGCCTTGCAGAATGTCGCTGTACCGCTGGAATTATCCGGCCAGGCAGATGCGCAAGTCAATGCAACAAAGGCTTTGGCCGATCTAGGGCTTTCGCATCGTCTCAATCATCTGCCTGATCAGCTGTCTGGGGGTGAGCAGCAGCGAGTCGCCATTGCCCGGGCTTTTGCGCGAGAGCCGGCGGTATTGTTCGCCGATGAACCCACCGGGAACCTTGATACCCGCACCGGCGAGCGCATTATTGATTTGCTGTTTGAGCTCAATGCCCGTGCGAGCACGACACTGGTGCTCGTCACCCATGATGAGCGACTCGCCGAGCGTTGCGATAGGCGCTTTTCGATGACGGCGGGGGAGTTGTCCGGGCCGTGAAACAGGCGCTCACCTGGAAGCTGCTCGCAAGAGAGTGGCGCAGCGGCGAGCTGGGTATCCTGCTCATGGCACTGGTGCTTGCTGTGTCAGTGGTGGTGGGGGTCAGCAGTTTCGTCACTCGGTTACAGTCAGCGTTGCTGTCTGAGAGCGCGCGCTTTTTGGCTGCGGACATGGTCGTTGTCAGCCGATCGCCCATACCTGAGCCTTGGGTGATGGCAGCGCGTGAGCAGCAGCTTCAGCCCACCGAGGTCGTGGGCTTTCCCTCAATGGCGGTGGCCGACATCGATCACATGGCACTGTCATCGATCAAGGCGGTGTCACCGGGGTACCCGCTGCGGGGTGAGTTGCTGTGGTCTTCGGAGCCCTATGGTGAGATCCGTGATACGGGGGCCATTCCCGAGGCGGGCGAGGCCTGGTTGGCCCCAAGATTGTTTTCACTACTGAATGTCGAGCCTGGAGACTCGATCTTCGTGGGGGAGCAACCCCTGCGGATCAGTGGCGCGGTACGGGGTGAGCCCGACGCGACCACCGCAGTCTTCGGTTTTGGGCCTCGCCTGTTGATGAATACCGCTGATATTCCTGCCACCGGTGTGATTCAGCCGGGCAGCCGTGTCGAATATCGACTGTTGCTGAGCGGCACGTCCGACGCGATCGCGGCGTTTACGGAGTGGGTCGAGCCGCAGTTAGGACAGGGCCAGCGGTTGGATTCTGTTGAAGGCGCGCAGCCCAGTATCGGTGAAACCCTGGACAGGGCGCAGGGGTTTTTACTGCTGGCCGGTTCTCTCGCGGTCGTGCTGGCGGCGGCGGCGATCACGTTGGCCAGTCGGCGTTTCGGTGAACGGCATACGCAGTACGTGGCCATTCTGAAGAGCCTGGGTGCCCAGTCTCCGGAAATCGCCAGCCTGTATGGCCGGAGTCTGTTCTGGATCGGGCTGTGTGGCACGCTGATCGGCTGCGCGCTGGGCTGGATGCTGCAGGAGGCTTTCATTCGGGTGCTGGGCAGCCTGTTGCCGGTTGAGCCCGGCGCTGCCGGGGTGAAGCCGGTGTTGATTGGTGGGGTGACCGCAGCGGTGTGCTTGATGTTTTTCGCGTGGCCGCCCCTCAGACGTCTGGGGCAGGCGTCACCGCTGCGGGTGCTTCGTGCCGACATGGGGGTTGCTGAGGCACAGCGTTCCCGTGACTTTGTTCTCGGTAGTGTGGCAATCGTCGCGCTCATGTGGTGGTACAGCGGCAGCGCGCTGGTGACCAGCGCCGTCATCGCGGGGTTATGCGTCGTGATGGGGCTAGGTTATGTGGCCGCCAGCGTTTTGCTTTCCGGCAGTCGGTCTGTGGGTGGATTCGCGGGCAGTCTGTGACGCGTGGCATTGGCGGGACTGCAGCGTCGCGGTCGCGCCAATGCGCTGCAAATGGTGATTTTTGCCATGGCGATCATGCTGATGTTGCTTCTGTCGGTGGTGCGAACGTCGCTCATCGGTCAGTGGCAGGCGCAGTTGCCACCCGACGCCCCGAATCACTTCCTCATGAATCTGGCGCCCGAGGAGCGACCGGAGCTACAAACCTTTTTCGCGGAAAACGAGATTCTGTCAGAGACCTTGTACCCGATGACGCGGGGAAGGGTGATCAGCGTGAATGACGCGGCGCTACCCCGGTGGGAAGATCTCGAGGAGGACGGTGCCCCGCGGCAGCGGGAGGCAAACTTCACCTGGTCAGATCAGATCCCCACTGGCAATGCATTGCTGGATGGAGAATGGTGGCCAGCGGATACCGATCAGGCCTGGGTGTCGCTTGAAGAAGAATTCGCCAGTGACATCGGTGCGACCCTGGGCGATCGGTTGTCCTTACGCATTGGCGCAGACGCGCTTGAGGTGACGGTGCTGAACATTCGCGCTGTGGATTGGCAGTCCATGCGCCCCAATTTTTTTATGGTGTTTCCGCGCAAGGTGCTCGAGGCTTTTCCGGGAATGTATATGACAAGCTTCCGATTGCTGCCCGAGCAGAAGTCGTTGCTCAATCAGCTGGTGGGGATTTTGCCCACGGTAACTGTGATCGAGCTCGATATTGTGATTCGTGAAATGCGGGTGGTGATCGATCAGGTCGCACGTGCGTTGGAGCTCGTGCTCGGCGTGATTTTGCTAGCGGGGGGCTTGGTGCTGATCTCCGGCGTTCGTTCGAGCTTGGATGGCCGTTTGCGCGAGAGCGCGTTACTGCGTGCTGTGGGCGCACGGAGGGGCGTGGTATTGGGCGCGCTCTGGGTTGAGTTTCTGGTGTTGGGTGGACTCGCCGGCGCGCTCGCCAGTGTCGGTGCGGAGGTGGCGGCCTGGGGTCTGCAGACGCAGGTCTTTGAGATGAGCTGGACTCCAATGCCGTTGATGTGGG
>CAXEVD010000247.1:0-3724 GCA_963999395.1 uncultured Halieaceae bacterium | reverse complement strand
TCCTGGCGTTGGTTCAGGGTTCCGGCATGACGGTGGGTCTTGCCAACCAGGGCCTTACCTACGCGACCGGATTCAGCTTCTACGTGACTGCCGTGGCGTCGCTGGTGACGGGTGCGGTATTCATGATGTGGCTGGGTGAGCAGATTACCGAGCGAGGCGTTGGTAACGGCATCTCCCTACTCATCTTCGCCGGTATTGTCGCAGGGTTGCCCGCGGCGATTGGCCAGTCTCTGGAGCAGGCGCGCCAGGGCGAGATCAGCATTCTGATTCTGCTGGGCATTCTGGTGCTCGCAGCGGTCGTGATTTATTTGGTGGTGTTCATTGAGCGCGGCCAACGTCGCATTACGGTGAACTACGCCAAGCGCCAGCAGGGGCGGCGCATGATGCAGGCTCAGGCCTCTCACTTGCCCCTCAAGGTCAACATGGCGGGCGTGATTCCGGCCATTTTTGCCAGCTCTATCCTGCTGTTCCCTGCGTCGGTGGCGCAGTGGTTTGGCAGTGGCGACAGCTCTGACTGGCTGCAGGACCTGGCCGTGGCGATTGGCCCTGGTCAGCCCCTGAATATTTTGCTGTTTACCGGCTTTATCGTGTTTTTCTGCTTCTTTTATACCGCGTTGATGTTCAACCCGCAGGAAGTGGCGGACAACCTGAAGCGATCCGGTGCGTTTGTGCCGGGTATCCGACCAGGCCAGCAAACCGCCAACTATATCGACGGTGTGCTGACCCGCCTGACGGTGTTTGGCTCTGCCTACATCGCGCTGGTCTGCCTGCTGCCACAGTTCCTGGTGGTGATGTTTAACGTGCCCTTTTATCTGGGCGGCACCTCCATGCTGATCGTTGTGGTGGTGGTAATGGACTTTATGGCTCAGGTACAGAGCCATCTGATGTCGCACCAATACGAGGGTGTGATGAAGAAAGCCAACCTCGGGAGCCTCAGCCCCGCGGGTCGGGTGAGATAGGAATCAGGAGTTTCCGATGAAAGTGCGAGCTTCGGTCAAGAAAATGTGCCGCAACTGCAAAGTGGTGCGGCGTAACGGTGTGGTCAGAGTGATCTGCTCGTCAGATCCGCGCCACAAGCAGCGTCAGGGCTGATTCTTGAAGCCCAGCGCTCAAATCATTAACATGCGCGCCCTTTTTGTTGGTGCGCGGGTCGCGTGTGCCTTCGGGTGCACCACTCAACAGGTGTGGAGATAGAAGATGGCGCGTATCGCCGGAGTCAACATCCCCGATCACAAGCATGCGGTCATTTCGCTGACCCATATTTATGGCATTGGTAAAACCCAGGCCAAGAAATTGTGTGAGGCAAGCAACATTCCCGAGAGCACCAAAATTGGTGAACTGTCGGAGGGTGAATTGGACCAACTGCGGTCACTGGTATCCGAGATGAATGTCGAGGGTGACCTGCGACGCGAGGTGTCCATGAACATCAAGCGACTGATGGACCTCGGTTGTAACCGCGGTGTCCGTCACCGCAAGGGTCTGCCGCTGCGCGGTCAGCGTACCAAGACCAATGCACGGACGCGCAAGGGCCCACGAAAGCCCATTCGCAAGTAAACAGGCTGTCGCCTGCGAGGCGGGCGACCACTTTGGTGGAGCTACATCACTTTTTGTAGCGTCGATATTAAAGCGAGTAGATAAATGGCAAAAAACGCCAAGACAACGAAGCGAAAGATCACCAAGCAGGTGGTCGACGGTGTGGCGCACATTCACGCGTCTTTTAACAACACCATCATCACGATTACCGACCGTCAGGGTAATACCCTGAGCTGGGCCACTGCGGGGGGCTCCGGTTTCCGTGGCTCACGTAAGTCCACGCCGTTTGCAGCGCAGGTCGCGGCAGAGCGCGCAGGTGAGGCGGCCAAGGAGTACGGGCTGCGAAACCTTGACGTTGAGGTGAAAGGACCCGGGCCCGGCCGTGAATCCGCAGTGCGCGCACTGAACGGCTGCGGCTACAAAATTACGAACATTACCGACGTGACACCGATCCCGCATAACGGTTGTCGCCCACCCAAAAAGCGTCGCGTATAACGCGCGCCAGAGAGGACTTAGCAAATGGCTCGATATATTGGACCGAAGTGCAAGCTCTCCCGACGGGAGGGTACGGATCTGCAGCTCAAGAGTGGTGTGGCTGCCTTTGACAAGAAGTGCAAATCAGAAACGCCGCCCGGGCAACACGGCGCGCGTCGCGGTCGACTGTCTGACTACGGCGTGCAGCTGCGCGAGAAGCAGAAGGTGCGTCGCATCTATGGAGTGCTGGAAAAGCAGTTCCGTAATTACTATAAGGAAGCCGCCCGCCTGAAAGGCGCGACGGGTGAAAACCTGCTGCAGCTTCTTGAAAGTCGTCTCGACAATGTTGTTTATCGCATGGGCTTTGGCTCCACGCGGTCAGAGGCTCGCCAGCTGGTTTCTCACAAGGGCATTCTGGTGAATGGTCAGGTCGTGAATATCCCCTCCTACCAGGTACAGCCAGGAGATGTGGTCTCTGTGCGAGAAAAGGCCAAAAAGCAACTTCGGGTGCAGTCTGCTCTGGCGATTGCCGAGCAGCGTGGGGAGCCCATTTGGGTAGAGGTAGATGCCAGCAAGCTGGAAGGGACCTTCAAGTCTCGTCCGGAGCGACAGGATCTGCCAGGCGAAATTAACGAAAACCTGATTGTGGAGCTGTATTCGAAGTAAGGCTTCGGATTCAACCCGGTTACGCAATCCCTGAAATCATCGAAGGTGTTCTATGCAAAGTTCTGTCACTGAGTTTTTGACACCCCGCGTCATCAAAGTTGATGAGGCTTCCAATACCCGCGCAACGGTTACCCTTGAGCCCCTCGAGCGAGGCTTTGGTCACACGCTGGGCAATGCACTGCGCCGCATCCTGCTGTCTTCCATGCCCGGATGCGCCATCACTGAAGTCGAGATCGAGCAATGGCGAGTGCAATGCTTCGAGGGTTGCTTCCTCAGCTCTTCCGGGTCCTGATCCAGCACCAAGTCCAATCATTGCAACCCCAGCTCCAGAATGGATAACGGCCTTCAAATCTTCAAAGTCAAGATTGACCATTCCATCTCGAGTCAAGAGCTCAGTAACACCAATAATTGAACGGACAAGCAGTTCATCGCCTACACGGAATGCGCTTGCGAGAGGCAGATCCTTCACGCCCTCAATTTCCAACAAACGCTCATTTGGAATGACAAGAATGGTGTCACAATGTTCTCTCAAGCGTTCAAGACCCCATTCGGCATTTTCTCGTCGCGTAGCACCTTCGGATTGGAATGGATAAGTGACGACCGCGATGGTCATGGCCCCCTGTTCCTTTGCAAGACGAGCAATATGCCCTGCTGCACCTGTACCAGAACCACCACCCATACCTGCTGCAATAATTGCAAGTTGTGTGTCTGTGGTTATGCCGCGTAGTGCCATTTCTGATTCCAATGCTGCAGCTTCACCTTTGGTTGGATCTCCACCAGCACCTCGGCCACGTGCCGTGCGCCCAATGAGGACTTTATGTTCAAGGGGGGACATCAGAAGTGCTTGTGCATCCGTGTTGATCGCATACCCCGTGACAAAGGAATTTTCAAACAATCCTTCGGCATCAAGACGGCCTACTGCGTTGCATCCAGCTCCACCCACTCCATACACACGAATTCGAGGCTGGAGGGATTCCAGAAGCGCACGCAACTCTTCGTCGGTTCCTTGTCCACTTGGCTGTGGCTCGAATTGTGGGACAACTTCATCATC
>CAXEVD010000246.1:0-3737 GCA_963999395.1 uncultured Halieaceae bacterium | reverse complement strand
TGGTGGGCGCAGGCAACCAGCGGTTGGCATGCCGCGCTGGCAAAACTCTCAGACCACCTCATTGTCAGGCGGCGCAGCGACGAGATCGCGCAGCTGATGACCCCCGAGTGGGCGGCGCTGGCCAGACAAAATATCCGTATGCTGATTGAGCAGGCGCAAATTGCCATGCTGTCAGCAAATCAGCCTCTGTTCGAGCGATCACTGCAGCGTGCGTCAGGTTTCGTCGCACTGTTCGCTGAGCAGGATGAGGAACGCGTAACCAGTATTGTGCAGACCCTCGACGCACTGGGAGGTGAGGCGATTGCGCCGGAACTACCTGAGCTCATCGAAACCCGCAGCCTGCTTGAGGGAGAAGTGGAGCGGTTGGGCAACGGGATGGCGCCCTGACCGTGGCGCGTTTCAGTTTGTACCTGGTATGTGGTCTGGTGCTGGGTGCCGTGCTCGTCAATGCCATCTCGCAGGACCCGGGCTACATGTTAGTGACCTGGGGCGACTGGCAGGTAGAGACATCGGTTTGGTTGGCACTCAGTGCTTCGATGCTCTCTCTCGTGCTGCTGTGGTTAGTTCTCCGGGCGCTTAGCACCGCGCTCAGGGTGCCGCGCGCGCTGCGTCGCTGGTTGGGATTACGATCCGCTCGAGGTGCGCAGCGCAGAGCGGATAAAGGCTTTGCCGCCTTCTTCGAGGGCCATTGGGATGTGGCAGAGAAAGCTCTGAAGAAAGCCGGCTCGCCCCACGAAAAAACACTTTTGCACCCGCTTTATGCGGCGCTTGCAGCGTTACGCCGAGGCGAATCAGCGCATGCGCTGGCGCTACTGGAACAGGCCGAAACTGAGGGGTTTGCACCGGTCTCGCTGATCGCCTTGGCCAGGGCCGAATGTCATCTCAGGGCTGGTGCGACTGGCGAGGCGGAGCGATCGTTGGAGCAGCTGTCCGCCCCAAAACGCAAAACCCCCCGAGCCAAGGTGTTGCGAGCTGAGGTGGCCTATCTGCAGCGGGATTGGCAGCCACTGACGGAATTGCTGGCCGATGTCCGGCAGGCCGGGATAGCACCCGATGAGCAGATCAACGTGTGGGAGCGGACAACTTGGATCGCGCTCCTGTCCGAGGCCGACGACGCATCCACAGCGGTGTTCGTCTGGAAGCGTGCCCCGGAGTCGCTCAAAGCACCTGAGCAACCGTTGTGGCCAGCGTTACTGGATATCCTGCGACAGGACGCGCAAGCGGATGCGTTGCAGAGGGTGCTCCGGGAACGCCTGCAGCAGCATTGCGAACCGGTGACGCTGGAGGCGATGATTTGCTTACCCGATAAACAGCTGCTGAAAATGAAAAAGGCGCTAGAGCGTTGGCGCGATGAGGACAGTGAGGGTGGGTGCCTCGCTTTATTGGCCCGTATTGCACGGATTGAGGGTAATTCAGAGACGGAAGCAGACCTGTGGGCGGACGCCCACGCGCGCCATCCGTCTGCGTCACACGCTGCAGGTTGGGCGGACTGTCTGCGCCACCAGGGTAAAGAGGCCGAGGCGTCGGCGCTGGAGGCGGAGGCCTTGGCGGCCCTGCTCTAGCAGTATCGCGAGAATTTTGGGCTCGCTTAGCTAGCGGCCTGGCAAGTTAATATCTAGAGACTCCCACAACATATCCACGCGCTCGCGCGTGGCGGCGTCCATCGCGATGGTGCGGCCCCATTCCCGGTCGGTTTCGCCTTCCCATTTGTGGGTGGCGTCCATGCCAATTTTAGAGCCGAGCCCCGCCACGGGGGACGCAAAGTCGAGATAGTCGATCGGCGTATTCTCTACAATGGTGCAGTCCCGGGCGGGATCCATTCGGGTCGTTATGGCCCAGATAACATCCTCCCAGGACCTCGCGTTCACATCATCATCAGTGACAATGATGAACTTGGTGTACATGAACTGCCGCAGGAATGACCACACGCCAAACATCACGCGCTTTGCATGACCCGGATACTCCTTTCGCATGGTGACCACCGCCATGCGATAAGAACAGCCCTCGGGCGGTAAATAGAAATCACTGATTTCGGGGAACTGTTTTTTCAGCAGCGGCACAAATACTTCATTGAGCGCCACCCCGAGAATCGCCGGCTCATCCGGTGGTCTGCCGGTGTAGGTGCTGTGATAAATCGGGTTGTCGCGTGTGGTGATGGTCTCCACGGTGAACACCGGGAATCGCTCAACCTCGTTGTAATACCCGGTGTGATCGCCGTAGGGCCCCTCGTCCGCCATCTCTTCGGGGTCGATGTAACCTTCAAGGATGATCTCGCTGTGCGCGGGCACCATCAGGTCGTTGTTGCGGCAGACGTCGGTGACGCATTGGGCAAGGTCGGTTTTTTTGCCTCGCAGCAGTCCTGCAAAAGCGTACTCGGACAGGGCATCAGGCACCGGGGTGACGGCCCCTAGGGTGGTGGCCGGGTCAGCGCCCAGCGCCACAGCGACGGGGTAGGGCTCTCCGGGCCGCTTCAAGTGCCAGTCCCGAAAATCTAGCGCGCCGCCGCGATGCGATAGCCAGCGCATGATCAGTTTGTTGTGACCGAGCAGCTGCATCCGGTAGATGCCCAGATTCATGCGCTCTTTTTCTGGCCCGCGGGTAATGACCAGAGGCCAGGTTACCAGCGGACCGACGTCGCCGGGCCAACAGGTTTGAATCGGCAGTTGGGTGAGGTCGACAGCGTCACGGCTGATCACCTGCTGTTGGCAGGGGGGCTTTTTGACGACGTTAGGCCCCATGGTCAGGATTTTTTTCAGCAGCGGCGCCTTGTCCACAAGATCCCGAAAGCCTTTAGGAGGATCGGGTTGGCGCAGGTAGGCCAGCAGTTCGCCGACATCGCGCAAAGCTTCGACAGTCTCTTCGCCCATGCCGAGTGCGACGCGCCGCTCCGCGCCAAACAGATTGGCGAGTACAGGAATATCAGAACCTTTGGGGTTTTCGAATAACAGCGCTGGGCCACCGCCGCGTAAGGTGCGGTCGGCGATTTCGGTCATCTCCAGATTGGGGTCGACCGCAGCGGTGATGCGGACCAGGTCGCCCCGTTTCTCGAGCTCGCTGATGAACTCCCTCAGGTCGACAAAGCTGGGCATGACGAGGGATTACTTCCGCTTCATTGACTTAAAGAACTCTTCGTTGGACTTGGTGTCCTTCAGCTTGTCGAGCTGGAACTCGATGGCCGGCAGATCTTCCATGCCGTGGAGCAGTTTGCGCAGAATCCACATGCGCTGCAGTTCTTCATCGCCGGTCAGCAGCTCTTCGCGACGGGTTCCAGATCGACGGATATTGATGGCGGGGTAGACCCGCTTTTCTGCAATCTTGCGATCGAGGTGCAGCTCCATGTTGCCGGTGCCTTTGAACTCTTGAAAGATCAGTTCGTCCATGCGGCTGCCGGTATCTACCAACGCGGTGGCGAGAATAGTAAGGGAGCCGCCGCCCTCAATATTGCGCGCGGCGGCAAACATGCGGCGGGGAATTTCCAATGCGCGGGCATCGACACCGCCGGACATGGTGCGGCCACTGCCACCCTTCACATTATTGTAGGCGCGTGCGATGCGGGTGATGGAATCCATCAACACGAATACATCCTGCCCGCATTCCACCATGCGACGGCATCGTTCGATCATGAACCGCGACAGACGCACATGAGTCTCAAGATCCATGTCGTTGGAGGAAGCCACGACTTCGGCGTCCACGGAACGTTCAAAATCCGTCACTTCTTCAGGGCGTTCATCGATCAA
>CAXEVD010000245.1:0-3742 GCA_963999395.1 uncultured Halieaceae bacterium | reverse complement strand
ATAGGGTTAGCCGGTAGCGCTTCACCTGTAATGGGCGATATGAACGAAATCCGACTACGGTAAAACCATATTTCTTGCGCCCTACTCCTGGCTAGATGCGACCACGGCACACACATTGAAGAAGGCACTAGACAGGCCACTAGGCGCCCGTTTTCCCTGCTCTCTTGCTCTGCCCTCGCAATGAAGTGTTTAGTCTGGCTATAGGGCGGATTCATCCATACGCGAGCGCCTAGACGATCCCAGCTACATGTGAGTGAGTCGTCCGCCTCTGACAGCCAGGCCGGCGCAACCGAATTTGTAGCGCTCGCCGCCGCATCGCCTGTGAACTTAAACCGCTGCATGAGGGGAACCATTATCCACGGCGGGGTCTGCCAGTCGTCGCGACTGCCGTTAGTCTTTTTTCGGTGTGGACCCATGGAACCTTTCAAAGCTCAAGACGGGCGCCACACATGCAGCCAAGACGGACACCCCGCCCACGATACCCAGCACGGCCAAGTCTTCTAACCGTGAGCTTTCCAGCTCGCACTCTGTTGGTTTTCGGTTCATGGCGCTTTTAATCGCTGTGAGTACGCCCGGCATCATGCGGACACACGCCAAACAAAACGCTTCCAAGCGCTTGCCCTATGTAGCTTGTCAAAGACTTGCATTGTACGCTCACAGTCGACTAGTGCCCCGTGTGCCCCCTCATTCGAAATCTTCAAGACGTCGCATATCCTAGCCAATGATAGCGATGAGCCACACGGGTCTTGTAGGTGCTCATAGGCGAGCGTCATCGTGTCGATCGTGTGATGAAAGCCCCGCCCAGTTCCGGTTTCCTTTTTCATGTTGCGATCGATGAAATCTAGATCGAATCTAACATTATGCCCGCAGAGCACCGCCCCCCGCATGAGTACCCGCATCTCTTCAAGTGCCTCACTTAGGGGGATAGCGTCTGCCCACTTGTCAGCAGAATAGCCTATGATTTCTAGGGCCTTTTTGTCAGCCTTATGGATGGCTCTTGGGGTTATCTTTCGCGACCATCGCTTGACCTCTTTCCCGTCGCGCCGAATGCACGCCAGCTCTAAAATCTCGTGCTTCCATGGCCACAATCCAGAGGTCTCAATATCTATGAACGCTATAGGCTTATCTGCTACTCTCATCAACTGCCTAACAGGTCCATTTGACGCTCTAGAGCTGAGGCCACATAAACAGCCGCTTTAGCGTTGCCTTGTGTTCGTCGCCTGTTGCCGGTCTTGATGATTCGGCCTGCCTTTTCCAGCTCGTTTCGTCGCGGGTTGACTGTCGAGTATCGAATACCTGTACCCACGTGTATCTCGTAATCGGTCGCGCCTCTCATGCCCTGGTTTACGATGTATTCCATCACCCGCTCTCTCAGAGTAGGCGCCTTTTTCTTGATGAGCCTGGCTGCTTCGTATGACGTCTCTGAGCCCCACTGATAAGGGATTCCTATCGGTTGCTTGTTCATATCGACGATATTGACGACCCCGCGCAACCCCAAGCTGAAGTCGTCGAGCTTCGCACCATGGGAGATTACGACTTGATAAGCAGTCGCCGGATTTGCGGCTAGTTTGTCGGCCACCTCATCAGACGCGCTAACAACTGCGATCGGAGTCGATTCAAACGGCAAGTTGTGAAGGCCTTGAACCTCGACCCTCACCGCTTCGATGCATGCCCCAGAGTATAGACTCTTGGCAACCATCGACACCTTGGTTCCAACCATTTGCCGGTCTGCCTCGGTAGGCTGGGTCTTGATCACAACGTAATCGCAATAAAAGTTATCCAGGCACCCTCCCAGCTTCCACGCAACCGTTGTCTCTAGCTGCCCTCTTGATGTCCGGTCTAGCTCAACCACTAATGCTTTCATTCTCTACCCTTTCACTTGATTAACCAGCTCCGACACTGGTTTGTTTTTCTCTGCCCACAACGGCAGAAATTCATTCAAAAATGTTTGCCACCGCATGAACACATACGGCGGGTTTCGGTCGTCTCTGATTACGGCCATTGGTATTCGGCCTGGTTTGGCGTCTGCCTCGGCCTGAGCGAGCGCCGCACGCGGATTGGGCTTCTTGCCGGTCTTGACTTCCACGTGTAGGCGCCCCGCTCCCTCTATATCTGCAGCATCGCCCCCGGTACGGTTTTGTATGCCCCGCCTCACCTCGTAGCCCTCCATTGCTTTGGATAGCTCTTTGGCTGTCTGTCTTTCGCCTCTTGCGCCCTTATTACGCGACCGGGCGCCGCTCATGCTGAGACCTCTATACTGTCTTGCATCACCTGTATCCGGCGCGATATGACAACGGGGTCTGTCGGAACCATTCGACCTAACAGCCCGTATTGTAGCTTTAGCCCATCCTCTACTTCCGCGATGCGGCCCTCTCTCTTTAGTTCTTTGATTGCCTCTACGAGTCGAGCCCTTGAGCGCTCTCCAACCATCTTGGCCAAGACGGTCGACGACGGAAATATGCCGTACCTCACATAATGCGAGACTAGGACTTGATATACTTTCTCAGTCATTACATGGCCTCCCTACGGTAGGGTGCATACGTCTCGTGGTATTCTTTGAATCGTGATTCCTCACCGCAGAATCTGAGCTTGATTGTGCCCTTGGTCTCCATGCGAAACTTAGCCAAAATCAACTCCGCCTCTGTTGGGTCTGCCGATGGGGTGTACTCCGACTCACGGTATAGAAACATAATCACGTCCGCGTCTTGCTCAATGCTCCCTGAGTCACGTAAATCAGACATATACGGGCGCTTGTTTTCGCGCTGCTCCACTTTTCGGTTGAGTTGTGCGAGCGCTATCACGGGAATGCCTAGCTCGATCGCGAGTAGCTTTAATCCTCGCGACACCTTCCCAACCTCTACCGCTCTGGTCTCGTTGTCGTCTGTCGTCATCAACTGCAGATAGTCAACGACCACCATCCCAAGTTCACCGCCCGCCGCTATCTCTTGCCGGGCTCGAGCTGCGATACCCTCAACCGTGATATTCGCCTGCTGAATAAACTTGAGCTTCAAATCCTTTGAGGAGTTCGCCGCATGAACTGCCCGCTCGATAGTTTGCGGGTCAGCCTTGCCACGCCTCAACCCCTTGGTATCGAGTCGCGCTAGTTGTGATATGAGCTTGCTTCCAACCTGGTGTTTACCCATCTCCAGCGAAATAAATAATACGGTTTTCGTCTTTGCTACTTCCTCAGCCACGTTCATCGCAAAAGTCGTCTTTCCCATGCCTGGGCGCCCGGCCACAATGTACAGCTCGTTCTCTTTGAACCCTCCAAGCGCCTCATCAACTGAAGGAATGCCACACTCAAGGCCCAGCGACTCACCTTCGAACGCCCGCCTGAATTGCTCAATCGCTGCGCTCGCTGCCTCGAATGCTGTATACGATGAGCCGCTTGTTCCCTGTGTAGCCATCGCCGCATTGACTAAGGCCATCACGCGGTTCTGCGCCTCCTCTGGATAGTCTAAGCTAGCGACATCGACACAAACCTTAGCCGCTGTGAGCGCTGTACTCATCGCGTCTAACCTGTGAGCGTTGAGCACTCGATTTGCGTACATCTCCCAATTGAACGGGTCTCCTTTGACATCCAACGAGAAAACGTAATCAACCAAGGTTTTGTCTTCCTCAGTCAACATGGTGCTGAGGATGCTATGAGCATCGACATGCTCACCACGAACCCTCAAAGCTTGTGCCGTTGAATAAATCTCTTGGTTTCTTTTGGTTTTGAAATGGCTCGGCTTGAGGATGC
>CAXEVD010000244.1:0-3755 GCA_963999395.1 uncultured Halieaceae bacterium | reverse complement strand
GTGCATGAAATGCCTCACTCACTTCCTGCGCCCAATGGACCCTGATATCCGCTGGCAGGTGCCGGTTTGTCCCCATGACCCAGGCCTTAAGGCTTCTGCCGACGGGGTCATCAAAATGCACCACCTGAGCAAAACCATGCACCCCAGTGTCAGTTCGACCAGCGCAGGTTGTCCTCACAGATTCGCCGGCAATCTCCTGAAGGGACGCCTCCAGCGCCTCTTGCACCGTGGGAACAGTCAAGCGGGGCTGGGCCTGCCAACCATGGTAATGACCGCCGTGGTACTCAATTCGGGCCGCGACACGCGCTCCGGGAGACAATGGCAAATTCGACAGTCTCAATGAATCAGGGTGCCTCCAGCCGCAAAAAAAGTTCTCGGGCCTCTGCCTGTTGCGCCAGGTCTCCCTCCTTGATGACCTCCAGCAACACAGGGCGCGCACCATCCTCATCCCCCATATCGAGATAGGCGCGGGCGAGATCGAGCTTGCTGTCTACCGGATTGGTCTCAACCCCGTAAATCGATTCATCCATATCGACATTGTCTGCTGCCGGCGCCTCTGCAGCATCCGCATCGTCATCGAGCGGAGTGAGTGCCATTCCCGCATCGAGCAGCATCTGTCTCGCTCGCTCGAGCAATCCAGGGTTATCTCCCTGCTCCAAACGCTCCAGGAGTGCATCCGCTTCCGCAAACTGCTCCAGCTCGACGTAACACTCGAGTAGGCACATGATCAGCGCGACCGAAGTTAAACCCTCTGCCAGTGCATCATTAAGCACCTCCACTGCCTGATCAGTGCGGCCATAGGCAATATATGTCTGGGCCTCCTCAACCGCCTTCGATGCCATGATCTGGGGATCAGACAACCTCGAGGGGTCGCTCGGCTCATCGATCGCCTCAGCAGGGGGCGCGTCCTTCAAATCGGCATGGTCCAGAGGCAAAGATGCAGCATTTCGGCGCAGGCGCCGCCAAATCAAGAGTCCTGCGCCGACCAGTAATGTTGCGAGCCCAGCCAGAAAAGGCCAAAGCGGCATTGGTTGTACCAAGCTGGCCGGTTGCGTGGTAGGCGCACTCGGCGTTCCCACCACAACAGGAACAGGCGTGGCTGCCTGTCGTTCAGCCAGCGCAGACCTGAGCGAGTCCAGCTCTGCGTCACGCTCGGCAAGTTGCGCCTCGAGACTGTAAACGCTGTCCTGAAGTCGGCTGACCGTTATCATCAATGCGTCCAACTCGTCAGAAATCGAAGCGCCAGCCACATCCGAAGGCGCCTCATCAGAGAGATCGGCGTCATCTTCAGTCAACAGCACGGTCTCGTCAGAAATAATTGTTTCGTCTGACACAAACTCTGATGTTTCCGCAGCCTCGGTTTTCGCATCGGCCACCAATGTCAGGCCCTGCAATTCACGCGCAACACCTCGCGCCCATTCCTCATTCTGCAGGGCGACCTCGTCCAGCGCTGTCGAAAGATCGATCCGGATATCGTCGGCTTCGGGAATCTGCAATACGAAACCAGACTTCAAACCATTGATGTTGCCGGCCTCAAAGGCGGCTGGGTTTGCCGCCACGGTCTCAAGCATCATCTGCTGCACCGAAATACCTGCCGCGGCACCTTCGGACGCAATACGCCACAAAGTATCAGCGCTCGTCACAAGATATTGGGCACCAGCAGTGGGTCTCATCGCCACATCAGTCGCATAACCACCTGTCTGGGCATCTGTCCGTCCTGCCTCCGAGACTATTACCTGATTGGCGAGCTGCGCCGCCTTCTCGACTGGCGCATCCTGATCCTCCGCAACCATCGGCCTCGGCGGCAAATCAATCAGTACCGTGTACTCGCGCAACAGACGCCCGTCGGGCCACCGGGCCTCGACAACTAAATCAAGATATGGCTCTCGCAGCGGGGCTTCCGTCGTCAGCACCACACGCCTCCCAAGCTCATCTGATTCAACCTGAAAATTGATGCGGGTCAGAAAGAAATCCCGGGAAACTCCCAGTCGTTCAAATTCGAACTCAGAAGCCAGACCAACAAGCACGTCGCTATCATCAAACGCATCTGCCTCAAGCAGCGCCACTTCTGCGCGAAATGGTTCATTGAGATAAGAATGAAGCGTGAGTTCACCCAGCCCTAGGGCCCAGCCGTCACGGGGTATGATCGCCGCGGACAAAACACCAGCGGCTAAGATTGAAACTCTTTTCATGGGCACGTCGCCTTTACCGTCCTTTGGTTTGGCTTTAACGGGGCCCTATCGCCATTCCTTGGCGCTTGATACAGCGGACCCCAGCATTATGAAACGCTCTGGAGATACGCTGACAACAACACTTCTGCGATCTGCACGCTGTTCAGGGCAGCCCCTTTACGTACGTTGTCAGCCACCACCCAAAGATTTAAGCCTCTTGGATGTGAAATATCCGCACGAACCCTGCCCACAAATACGGAATCAGCACCCGCTGCCTCTGTGACCGGCGTCGGATAACCGCCTGCCTCATGGCGATCCAGCAAGGTCACCCCCTCCGCAGCCTCCAGCAGCGATCTCGCCTGCTCCGCGGAAATCGGCTCCCGGGTCTCAATATGAACGGCCTCTGCATGACCGAAAAATACCGGCACCCTTACGCAGGTCGGGTTCACAAGAATGTTTGGGTCGCCCAGAATTTTTTGCGTTTCCCAGACCATTTTCATCTCTTCTCGGGTGTAGCCGTTGTGCTGAAAAGCGTCGATGTGGGGTATCGCATTGAAGGCTATTTGCTTCGGGTAAACCTCAGGCTCCGGCGCTTTCCCATTCAGCAGTCGCGCAGTCTGCCCCGCCAACTCCTCAATGGCCGCCTTTCCCGTGCCACTCACCGCCTGATAGGTCGCTACGTTGATTCGCTCAATGCCCACCGCATCATAAAGCGGCTTTAGCGCCATCAACATGCCAATCGTTGAGCAATTCGGATTCGCGATGACGCCCCTCGACCGATAGTCCGCAATGGCCTCGGGATTCACCTCAGGAATCACGAGCGGGATGTCTTTATCGCGACGAAAATGAGAGGTGTTGTCGATCACAACGCATCCCGCCGAAGCTGCAATAGGCGCATATTCGGCGCTAATATCACCACCGGCTGAAAACAGTCCAATCGGCGTCTGCGAAAAATCAAAGGTGCTGAGATCCTGCACCGTGTGATGCTTGCCGCGAAACTGCACGGACTTGCCGGCGGATCGGCTCGAGGCCAGTGGATACAGGGTATCGACCGGGAACTCGCGCGACTCGAGGATCTCTATCATGGCCTCACCGACCGCACCGGTCGCGCCTACCACTGCCACATTCACTGGCTTCATCACCGTCTCCTTAATGGCCCCGCAACGCCACGACAACGGCATCACCCATCGCCCGCGTACCAATAGCGGGGGCGTGGTCGCCATCAACAATCAAATCAGCCGTGCGATGACCCTGCGTCAGTACAGCGGCTACGGCGCCTTCAATAGCTGCCGCCGCCCCGGGCGCATTGAGTGAATAGCGGAGCAACATGGCCGCGGACAGAATGGTTGCGAGCGGATTGGCACGGTCAGTGCCCGCGATATCAGGCGCAGAGCCATGCACCGGCTCATAAAGCCCTTTGGCCTCCGCGTTTAAGGATGCCGACGGCAACATGCCGATCGATCCGGTCAACATGGCAGCAATATCGGAGAGAATGTCGCCAAACAGATTTCCAGTCACAAGCACATCAAACTGCTTGGGCTCACGGACCAGCTGCATGGCTGCGTTATCGACATACATGTGCGA
>CAXEVD010000243.1:0-3777 GCA_963999395.1 uncultured Halieaceae bacterium | reverse complement strand
ACCATGCAGGTTACGCCCGGTGGGCAGAATCTCGGGTGCTCTTAGTACGTCACCACCCTTTACCGGCTGAATAAATCGACCGTCCAGTGCCCGCAGAATCGCGCGAAGCTCGTGGTCCTCACCCAGCGTAACCGCGGCGTCAACCAACGTCTCTGTTAACGCGGCAGGCGTCTCCTCAGCCGCATCCGGCATCGCGTCGTTCAACACCGCTTGAAGTGAGTCCGCATCCGCGGCTTCGATTGCTCGGGTAAAGGCAACAGCATCGATATCTGACGCCCCGCCAGACTCCGCCATCGCCAACAGCATTTCGTGACGATCATCGGTATTGAGCGGCTCACCGACAACATGGAGTCCAAAAGGAATGAGTGCCTGCTCGATTTCATCGAGTTGATCGCGCACCTCCGATACCTTCTCTGCCCATTGATCGGGCGCCCACTCGGCCCCTTCTTCACACAAATCACATCGCGCAGCCAGCGCGAGTACGGTGTCGATCATCGCCTGTTCTGCATCGCGCGCGACATCGGCTGGGCGCTGTCGCCAGTGATCAATCGCCGCGCGCAAATCCACCAGATGACGGTACAAGTCGGAGTGAGTGACCGGCGGCGTCAAATAACTGATCAAGGTCGACGCCGCGCGGCGTTTCGCGATCAAACCCTCGGAGGGGTTATTGGCCGCGTACAGATAGACGTTGGGGAGGTCTGCAATCAGTCGGTCTGGCCAGCACTGACCTGAGAGGCCCACCTGCTTGCCAGGCATGAACTCTAGGGAACCATGGGTGCCAAAATGCAGCACGGCATTGGCACCGAAATCCTCGCGCAGCCAGCGATAGAAATGGGAGAACGCATGGGTGGGCGCTAGCCCGCCCTCAAACAGCATCCGCATGGGATCACCTTCGTAACCCATGGGGGGCTGAATCCCCACCAGCACGTTGCCGAACGATTCGCCCAGCACAAAAAGGTGCTGACCGTCGGTCCATTCCTTTCCCGGTGCCGGCCCCCATTGCGCCTCGATCTCTGCGAGCCAGGGCTCTGCGCGCACGTGGTCATCCACTGGCACGCGCTGGAACACATTGGCCTCGGCGCCAAACTGCTTGGCATTGCCCTTCAGGATCGCGTCACGAAGTTCGGCATGGGAATCGGGGAGGTCGACGTGGTAACCCTCCTCCCGCATCGCCGAGAGCGTATTGAATAACGACTCGAACACGCTGAGGTGCGCCGCGGTGCCTGCCGCGCCGCTATTGGGCGGAAAGTTAAACAAGACGATCGCAACCTTGCGCTCGGCAATGGGCGTGTGCCGCAGCGCGGCCAACCGCGCAACGCGATCCGCGAGACGATCAATCCGCTCGGGCGCCGGTTGCATATCAAACTTTTCGCCAGCTGAAAGCTCTGAGCGACCACCGAACACCATTGAACCCGTGGCGCCGTCGAGCTCAGGGATCGCGACCATCATGGTCGCCTCGACGGGCATCAGGCCCATCGACGAGGACTCCCAGTCCTGAAGACTTTGAAATTCGAGGCCCTGAACCGCCAGATACGGCACATCGAGAGCTTCGAGCATTTCCTGCGCGGCGTCGGTGTCGTTGTAGGCCGGGCCACCCACCAGAGAGAAACCGGTGAGCGAGACCACTGCGTCGACGATGGGTTCACCCCGGTCCATAAAAAAGGCTTTTACTGCGGGCCGCGCATCGAGCCCCGACGCAAATGCGGGAATGACCCGCAAACCCCGCGCCTCAAGCGAATCAATCACTGCATCGTAATGGGCGCTGTTGCCGGACAGCGCATAGGAGCGCATCAGCAAAACACCCACGGTGCCGGTAACCGCTTTTTTGGCGGCCTTACCTAGCACTTTTGGGTCATCGGTAATGCGGTCGGGCAGGCGCTGATGATAGAGACCGGTGTCGGGGTACTCGAGCGGTGGCTCGTAGGTCAGGGCGTCGCGAGTACCGGCATGCGCGTCGCTTGCGTAGCGATTGATCAAAAACGCCATCATCCGACCCAGATTGGTTTCCGACCCGGCCAGCCAGTACTGCAAGGTGAGAAAATAAGCGCGAACATCTTGTGCCGTGCCCGGAATGAAGCGCAGTAAACGCGGCAGGCGCCGCAACATAGTCATTTGCTGCGCGCCAGCGGACCGACCGGTTTTATCGCCGCCACCGCGTAGCCGCTTCAAGAGTGCGAGTGCCCCGGTCGCCTCCGTGTCCATGCGGAACCGGCCCATTCGAGTCAGGCGCATGATTTCGGGGGCTGACATGCAGCAAATCATGGCGTCGCAGGCTTCGCGGCGATCAGCCAACGCGCCTCGGACCGCCTCAATGTGCGCCTCGAGGAAGAGCATGGTGACAATCACGATGTCGCCCTTGGCAATCGCTGCCAGAGTGTCATCCAGCACCGCGGGGTCGCGGTCCCACTCGGTCGCCGCATGGGCTGACACGGAGAGTGCCGGCACCTGTTTGGAGAGCTCATCAGCTGCCCGTGACCATGCGCCGCTGACGTGGTTATCGAGAGTGACCAATACCACCCGCAGAGGATGGTCGGTCTTAGCGACTGAAGTGCGCTTTCGCTTCATACAGCGTCTCGACATCAATCACAGAAAGCCCCTGCTCCTGCGCAAAGTGTTCGGTATTTCGCCGCGCCTTGCCGCGGACGAAGAACGGGATCTTTCTCAATTCTTTCTCGGCAGACACAGCCCAAGCCACGGCACCCGACTCGGGGGGCGTAATGGGAGTCACATTGTCTGGCTGCTGTGCACCACCACCGCCCTCACCACCGAGGTGTGACGGTACCGCGCCATCGTTGAATTCAAAGTCATCGCGGAACATGGTGAGCAAGTGCTCTTCGAGACCCATGATCAGGGGGTGAACCCAAGTATCGAAAATGACGTTGCTGCCTTCAAAACCCATTTGCGGCGAGTAGCGCGCCGGATAATCCTGAACATGAGCAGGCGTCGATATCACCGCGCAAGGAATACCCAGACGCTTGGCAATATGGCGCTCCATCTGGGTACCCAGCACCAGCTCCGGTTGCAGCTCGGTGACCGCGCGCTCGACGGCAAGGTAGTCGTCGGTGATGAGAGCTTCTATCCCGTACTCAGTCGCAAGTGCGCGCACATCGCGGGCGCGCTCCCGGCTGTAAGTGCCCAGACCCACAACCTCAAAACCCATTTCATCGCGCGCCATTCGCGCGGCTGCCAATGCATGGGTCCCGTCCGCAAAAATGAAAACCCGCTTTCCCGTCAGATAGGTCGAGTCCACCGATCGGCTATACCAAGGCAGGCGGCTTTCTCCGACGGCATCGGCATCCATATCGAGCCCCAGCGTATCGATCACCTCGGCAATAAAATCCCGGGTGGCGCCCCAACCCAGCGGCACCGTGGAAATGATCGGCTGCTTGAACTGACGCTTGAGCCAATCGCAGGTGAGCTCGCCCACCTCGGGCGCTAGGTTCACGTTGGCATCGGCCTCGGGGATCCTCAACAGATCACGGGGTGTCGCATCAAGAGGCGCGACCACATTGACCCGCACGCCCATGCTCTCAAGAAGGCGACGAATCTCGGTGACATCGTCCCGACAGCGAAAGCCCAGCTTGGTAGGGCCAATCAAATTGACGGAGGGAGGCTGATCGGCAGGTCGCGCCCGGCACTCTTCACCTGGCTTGGGCGCCTGAGCAGCAAGTAATCCCCGCACCAGCTGATAAAACGTCTCGCTCGCGCCCCAATTTTCCTTACGCGTGTAGGCGGCCATCTCGATAGGAATAATCGGTGCGCTGAGTCCGGCACCTT
>CAXEVD010000242.1:0-3804 GCA_963999395.1 uncultured Halieaceae bacterium | reverse complement strand
TGGTGGGATGAAAGTGATAAGGCGCATCAAGGTGCGTGCCGTTATGCGTACACAACTGGACAAATTCAATTGCCCAGCCCTCCCCATCGGGCAGTTCGCTACTTTCCAATCCCGGAAAAAACGACGCCATCTGCTGCGCCCCGATATCGTGGGTGATGTAGTCAATGTTGGGCTTCATTGCGGGCGGGTCGCTGATCACCTCATTCTCAAGGTAGATCGACAGGTCAACAAAACGTCTCTTAGGCATCTCTTTTCGATCCTTGCAGCAGTCCTGAAACCCGAGGTTAGCCTATCCCATCGGGTGATTGGCAAATCGGATCGTTGCGGGTATCTTGCCTGCCCTTTTTGAGGACCTTATCCATGCGCCATCTCATCTGTGTTCTGGTTGCCTTGCTGGCATCTCTGGCTGCGCGAGCCCAGCCAGAGGCGTTTCCCTCAACCTACGTAGCGCCTGCAGGACAACCGGTCTTGTTCAAAAACGCCACCATACTCACCGGTAATGGCCGCCGCCTTGACGAGACGGACCTCTACGTCGCAGAGGGCCGGATCCAATGGGTTGGCAAGGGCGAGATCGTTTCTGATGCCACCGAAGTCGATGCCAGTGACCGCTGGATCACACCCGGTCTTATCGATGTTCACTCGCATCTTGGCGTCTACCCCTCGCCAGGGGTCGCCGCTCACAGTGACGGCAACGAGGCGACTGCTCCGGTCACCGCGGAGGTATGGGCGGAACACAGCGTATGGCCACAAGATCCCGGCTTTTCGAGAGCGTTGGCCGGCGGCGTAACGGCCATGCAAATTCTCCCGGGCTCTGCCAACCTATTTGGCGGCCGCGGCGTGACCCTTAAAAACGTGCCGTCTGTAAGCTATCAGGGTATGAAATTCCCCGGCGCGCCCCACGGCCTGAAAATGGCCTGCGGAGAAAACCCGAAACGCGTTTACGGTGACCGGACACAGGCGCCCTCAACACGCATGGGCAATGTTGCGGCCTACCGCAGCGCCTGGATTCGCGCGCAACGCTACCAGGCCGATTGGGACCGGTATAACCAAGCCGTCAAGGACGCTGCAGCCGCGGCAGCGGATGACAGCAGTGGCGCCTCGGTCGCATCGGCGCTACTCACTAATACACCACCGCGGCGCAACCTCGAACTCGACACGCTCGCCGGCGCATTGCGCGGCGACATTCTCGTGCACATGCACTGTTACCGCGCCGATGAGATGCTCACCATCCTCGATATGGCCAAAGAATTTGGTTACCGCGTTGGCACCTTTCATCATGGCGTAGAGGCCTACAAAATCGCCGATGAGCTTGCCGAAAATGGCGTCTGCGGCGCACTCTGGGCCGACTGGTGGGGCTTCAAAATTGAGGCCTACGACGGCATTCAGGAAAACATCGCGCTGGTCGACCGCCCAGCCGGCGGCTGCGCCATCGTGCACTCGGACTCCGATGAGGGGATCCAACGCCTCAACCAGGAAGCCGCAAAGGCCATGCTGAGGGGTAACCGCGCCGGACTCGACATTCCCCCCGAGCGCGCCATTCGATGGATTACCTACAACGCCGCGAAATCTCTGGGCGTACACGAACAAACGGGCTCCATCGAGAGCGGCAAGATGGCGGACGTGGTGCTATGGAACCAGGACCCCTTCAGTGTTTACGCCAAACCAATGCAGGTCTATATCGATGGCGTATTGCGCTACGAACAGAATAACCCCTCACTGAGCCCGCAGTCTGACTTCGAGCTCGGGCAACTGATAGGGGCGGCACGATGAAGATGAAGCGCTTGTTAATGTTTCTGATCGGGTCACTATTGTTGGGTAGCACGAGCCAAGCCGCCTCACTCCTGATCACGAATGGCTTGGTGTTCACGGGTGACGACGCGCCACCGAACCAGCTGGATATTCTCATCGAGGACGGACTGATCGAAGCGGTTGCCAGAGATTTGAGCACCGCCAAGGCCGATCAGGTGATCGACGCCGCAGGGCGGCCAGTAACCCCGGCATTGTTCGCGGGGATCACCGTGGCGGGTCTCAGCGAGATTGGCATGGTGTATGAGGCTGTCGACTCAAGGCTCAACGGACTCTACACAGGGCTCATGCATCCCGAGTTTGACGTACGCAAAGCCTACAATCCCCTCTCCAGTGTCGTACCCGTCACTCGCATCGAGGGTTATGGGTACACGCTTCTCGCTGCTGCCTTTGGAGATCGCACGATTTCCGGCCAGGGCTCTCTGGTGCGTTTCGACGGGGGCTTTGACAGCTTCGAGGGGAAAACTATAATTTTTGTGAACGTCAATGGCTACAGCGGTAGCAAAGTCGGCGGGTCGAGAGCCGCGCATTGGATGTTACTCGAGACCGCCTTTTCGTCGCTCACTACCCAACAAGGGAACGGCCTCTGGCTGACCCACAATGAACATCCCTTGATCAATCAGACAGGCAGAGCAACGCTTAAAAACGCTCGAGAGAACGGGATCTTTGTCTTCAGAGCCAATCGTGCCAGCGACATACTTCAGGCATTGGCTTTCAGCCAACAGCATAACCTGAGCGCGGTCATCAGTGGCGGGCAGGAAGCCTGGATCGTCAGGGAGGAATTGACCGCATCGGGGACGCCGGTGGTGATCAATGCGCTGGATAATCTGCCCGGGAGCTTTGACGGGCTAGGGGCACGACTGGATAACGCCGCACTCCTTCACGAAGCGGGCATCACCCTGCTGTTCACCAGCGGTGAGACACACAATGCCCGCAAGTTGCGCCAAGTCGCTGGCAATGCGGTAGCCAACCGGCTCCCCCATGAGGTGGCTATAGCGGCCATGACGAGCCTGCCTGCAGAGATCTTTGGCGGCAAACCCAGAATGATCGCGCCAGGATTACGCGCTGATGTGGTGATCTGGAGTGGCGACCCGCTGGATGTCACCAGCGCCGCAGACCAGGTCATCATTGACGGCAAACTGGACCCTATGACCAGCCGGCAGACAGAACTGCTTCAGCGGTACCTGCCGACTGAGGCCGGATTGGGCCGTGCCTATATCAATCCCTGATAGCGGTGAGTGAACGCGGACGGAGAAGTCGCTCGCCGCAGTGTTCACCTAGTCGTTAAGCCGCTCGATCAGCCCGCTGGTCGAGTGGCCATCAACGAAGTCTAAAACACGGACATCGCCACCTCTTGCCAGTACCGATTCGTGGCCGACGATCTGCTCGACGGCATAATCACCGCCTTTGACCAACACATCGGGTGCCAAGGCCTCGATCAATCGTGCGGGCGTGTCCTCGGAAAAAGACACGACGAAGTCGACGGCACCCAGGGCACCTAATACCGCCATCCGATCGTCCAGCGTATTAACCGGCCGGCTCTCTCCCTTGAGGCGGCGGACAGAGTCATCATCATTCACCGCGACAACCAGCACGTCGCCCAGTGCCCTCGCCTGTTGCAGATAGCGCACATGGCCTGGGTGAATCAAATCGAAGCAGCCGTTGGTCATGACGATGCACTGACCCGCGGCACGCAGATCATTTAATACGTTCACCAATCTTGTCTCGGGAAGGACATTTTTAGCAACGTCTGTTGGTGCCGCAGACACCGCCGTCATCAATTCCGCGGGCGAAACGCTTGCCGTCCCCAATTTCGCGACCACCACCCCCGCAGCATGATTTGCGAAGTGTGCTGCGTCGGGCATTGGCAGCCCCGCACTCAAACACCCTGCCATCACGGCGATTACAGTATCGCCAGCGCCGGTAACATCAAACACCTCGCGGGCGCTCGCGGAGAAATGTGCAGGCGGCTGGCCAGCCTGAACAAGGGTCATACCC
>CAXEVD010000241.1:0-3812 GCA_963999395.1 uncultured Halieaceae bacterium | reverse complement strand
TGCGCTTCCCCTGGGATCGGATCTACAACCTGGCGCTGGAAAAGCCGGGCTACGGTGTGTTCGTCGCCGCCCGCCTGCTGGAGCGCGTCTCGACTGAAGGCCGCCGCCTGCGCCCGGTCGAGGTGGTCGAGGACTACGAAAGCACCATCTTCGACGAGCTGGACCTGTACCGCGAAGCCGCCAACGCCTCCCAGCTGCGCCGCAACTTTGAAGACTCGGAGCTACTCTACATCCCCAAGATCTACTGGGACTGGTGCCGTCACAAGGTACTGGTGATGGAACGTATCGAGGGCATCCCGGTGACCGACCTGCCGGCTCTGGCCGACCAGCGCACCGATATGAAAAAGCTTGCCGAGCGCGGCGTGGAAATCTTCTTTACCCAGGTGTTCCGCGACAGCTTCTTCCACGCCGACATGCACCCGGGCAATATCTTTGTCGACTGCACCAAGCCTGAAGACCCACGCTACATGGCGGTCGACTGTGCCATCGTCGGCCAGATCGACGAGCAAGATCTGTATTACCTTGCGCGCAACTTGCTGGCCATTTTCCAACAGGACTACCGGCTCTGCGCCAAGTTGCACATTGAGTGTGGCTGGGTGCCGCCCGACACGCCGATTGCCGAGTTTGAGTCAGCACTGAGAACGCTCTGCGAGCCGGTTTTTGAGCGGCCGCTGTCCGACATTTCCTTCGGGCAGATGCTGGTCACGCTGTTCCGCACCGCGGGCCAGTTCGATATGCAGGTGCAGCCGCAATTGGTATTGCTGCAAAAAACCCTGCTGAACATTGAAGGGCTAGGCCGTCAGCTCTATCCCGAGCTCAACCTGTGGGACACCGCCAAACCGTTTCTCGAGCAGTGGGTCGCGGATCGCTATTCGTTACAAAACGTCAGCCAGCGGTTGCAGCAGGATGCGCCCGCATTGCTGGAGACATTACCCCTGCTCCCCGACCTGATCCTGAATCGACTCCGGCAGACACCCCGGGCGGAGCAAAACCCGCCTGCGAGGTCATCTCAGGTGCTGCCCCTGGCCACGTTGGGCGCACTGGCGCTCGGGCTAGGCATTGCGGGAAGCGGCACCGGATGGCTCATCCTCGCTAGCGGCTGCCTGTTCGGCGCGCTGTTTATACGGAATCGGTAACGACTACTGGACACGTCTGGCATACTGCGGCCATGAAAGACGCCACCTCCACCGCGCCCGACACACTCTCACCCAAGTGGAATGAACAGGGGCTGATTCCGGTTATTGCCCAAGAGGCCGACACTGGCGAGATCCTGATGTTGGCGTGGATGAACGCCGAGGCACTGGAGCAAACACTGACGAGCGGCGAGGTCACCTATTGGTCTCGCTCAAGACAATCACTGTGGCGCAAGGGCGCGACGTCCGGAAATACTCAGGATCTGGTGAGTGCCTGTCTGGACTGTGACGGCGACACCCTGCTGCTCCAGGTCAAGCAGCACGGTGCAGGTGCCTGCCACACAGGCCGGCGCACCTGCTTTTTTTACCACCCTGAAGATGGAAGCTGGCGACTCAGCGAGGACGACTGAATGGATGACTTACTGACGGCGCTCGATAAAGTGCTGGCGGAACGCAAAACCGCGTCTCCTGAGAGTTCTTACGTCGCCGCGCTGAATGCTAAGGGCCTCAACAAGATCCTCGAAAAAGTCGGTGAAGAAGCCACCGAGGTGATCCTGGCGGCCAAGGATGCTGCGGAGAGCGGCGACTCGGAAGCCTTGGTGAACGAGGTAGCCGATCTCTGGTTTCATACCATGGTGATGCTCGCGCACCTTGACCTCGACCATGCCGATGTCCTCACCGTACTCGACGCGCGCATGGGGCTTTCGGGTCTGGCAGAAAAAGCCGCCCGAAAAGGCCATAATGCGGCCTCGAAAGACGCTTAAATACAAGGAGAGGGACTATGGGCCTGGGCGGAATCAGCATCTGGCAGCTCCTGATCATTCTGGCGATTGTCGTCATGCTTTTCGGCACGTCGCGCCTGCGCAACATCGGCAGCGATCTGGGTAGCGCCATCAAAGGCTTTCGAAACAGCATGAGTAAAGACGAAACCGAGGGCGAGAGTGTCGGGGGCAACATCGCCTCGCAAGACGAGAGCGACACCGACAAACCCGCGACCTAAACAGGGCAGTTCAACGTGTTTGACATCGGCTTTGCCGAGCTCTTGCTGATCGGCGTCGTGGGCCTGTTGGTGGTGGGGCCAGAGCAGTTGCCGGGCGCGGTCCGTACCGTATTGGCCTGGGTGAATCGATTTAGACGCAGCTTCGATCAAATCCGCACCGAGGTCCGACGCGAGCTGCACAACGATGAAATCATGCAAAAACTGAAGGCCGAGTCGCAGCAACTTGAGCAGCAGGTACGCGACACCACCCAATCGGTCGAACGAGAGATTCAAGCGCTCGGCAATGAGGCCAGCGACTCGCTGCAAGGCGCATCAAACACAAGTAATTCCGTACCCTCGCCGCTTTCAGCCTCATCATCTGCAACCTCACCAACCGCTACCTCGGCAGCTGAAGCTGACGAGCGTGGCATCGACAAATCGTCGAATACCCCATGACCGAGCAGACCGAACACGACGACCCCCCGATGTCGCTGGTGGCGCATCTGACGGAGCTGCGTGACCGGCTGTTGCGGGCGGTGCTCGCCGTATTGATCGGGTTCATCATCCTGTTTCCGTTTGCCAATGAAATTTATGGCTTTGTTTCGGCGCCGCTACGAGAACTGATGCCCGAAGGCTCGACCATGATCGCCACCGGCGTGGCGTCGCCTTTCCTGACCCCCTTCAAACTCAGCCTAGTGCTCGCCATCTTTATGGCGATACCCGTGATCCTCTATCAGATATGGGGATTTGTAGCACCGGGGCTGTACCAGAAGGAGAAGCGCATTGCGTTGCCGCTGCTCGCCTCCAGCGTGCTGCTCTTCTACGCAGGAGCCGCGTTCGCCTACTTCGTGGTCTTTCCGCTCATCTTTGCCTTTTTCACCAGCGTGGGTCCCGAAAGCGTGCAGGTGATGACCGACATCAACAGCTACCTCGATTTCGTGCTGAAACTGTTTTTGGCCTTCGGTATTGCCTTTGAGATGCCCATTGCTGCGGTCATCTTGATCTGGACCGGTGTTACCAGCCCTGACGCGCTCGCCAAAAAACGCCCCCATATTATTGTTGGCTGCTTTATTTTCGGCATGCTGCTGACACCACCCGATGTGATTTCACAATCACTGCTGGCCATCCCCATGTGGTTGCTCTTTGAGCTGGGCGTGTTTTTCGGCAGACTACTGGAACCCAAAGCCCAGAGGGGCAATGCGCCCGTGGAGGACTGAGCATGCGGTGGCAAAAATCAGCCTGAGTATCCTGACCGCGCTCCCGCTTGGATTAGCAGCCATCCCGCAGATGTGTATCCTGAAATGCATATCATTGCTGCCGGCGCAAAAGCCAAGGAAACACAGACCAATAATTGGAAATCGATCGTTCAGTCATCTGCTGCTTGTCCGAGGAATCGATCCGCCCGCTATTGAAATCCGACTTCCACTGCCCTAGCCGCAGAAAAAGCTGCTCACCCAGCTTCAAGGTCGCCTGAAGGTCGAGCAGGTCATCACTGGGCTGGTCATACTCAAAGTACACGCCCAGCCACTCGGCGCCGGGTGGCCCGCCCCCCTTCAGACGGCCCCGATTCAGATCGAGCTCCGAGTCCCGCTCGAGCCGCAATTCGGCATCGCTGGGATTTTGCCCCGGTAGTCATCGAATCGGGTTTGCAAGCGGACGCCAGCCCAGAAGTTAGTAGGGCCCTCGGGGTCGTAGGTCAG
>CAXEVD010000240.1:0-3813 GCA_963999395.1 uncultured Halieaceae bacterium | reverse complement strand
TGACGGTTGAGGTGGCGTCGACCCGTGGTAAGGGTCGCGTCGTGAAAACCGGTTCATTGGGCGACGTGATGCAGGAGTCGATTCAGGCTGCCAATACTGTCGTCAGAGCCAAGTCTCAAACCTTGGGGATTCCAGCGCGCTTCCATGACACGCGCGACATGCATATTCATGTCCCCGAGGGTGCGACCCCCAAGGATGGCCCCAGCGCCGGTATTGCGATGTGTACTGCGCTGGTAAGCAGTTTCACGGAAATTCCTGTGCGGGCTGACGTCGCCATGACAGGGGAAATCACGCTCCGAGGAGAGGTTCTCCCCATCGGCGGCTTGAAAGAGAAGCTACTGGCGGCTCGTCGCGGGGGTATCGGCACGGTCGTGATTCCCCACGAAAACGAGCGGGATCTACAGGAAGTACCTGATAACATTAAAGAAAATCTGGATATCCGGCCGGTAAAATGGATCGATGAGGTGCTGGCGATCGCGCTCGAGCGTCTGCCTGAGCCTCTAGACGATGATGCCTATCTCGCAGGGTCTGAAAGTATCGGGCAGGGGGATGGAACAGCTCCCGAATCCGAGGACGCGAATCGGCCCAGATCCCACTGATTTCAAGCGTTTCAGCGTTGACCGCACCTATTGGCAGGAGTAGGCTGTTCGCAGGCTCTGAGACATGTGCCGGTGAATATTCTGCTCTAAACACTCGAGGGGTAACAACGTGAACAAAAATGACTTGATCGACGCTATCGCCGCGGACGCGGATCTTTCCAAGGCTTCTGCCGGTCGTGCACTTGATGCAGCGATTGGTGCGATTACTGGTGCGCTGGCCAAAGGCGGCAGTGTATCGCTGGTTGGCTTTGGCACTTTCTCCGTGAAAGCGCGAGCAGCACGTCAGGGACGCAATCCGCGTACGGGTGAGACCATCCAGATCGCGGCCTCGAATACGCCTGGGTTCAAAGCAGGTAAGGCGCTTAAGGATGCCGTCAACAAGTAACTGAACCTGTTATGCCGTCTTGGGGCGGCTGCGAGGAAGGCGCCATTGTGCGCCTTCTTTTCGTCTGGCACCTTCGATTTCAGTCAACCATAAAAGAGCTTCACTACTATGCTTCAGTCAATGCGCCAGAGCACCCAGAGCACCGCAGCAAAGGTGATCATTGGGCTTATCGTGCTGTCCTTTGCAGCTTTTGGTTTGGAGACCTTATTGCCCGGCGGCTCAGGCACATCGGTTGCTGAGGTCAATGGCGAGGAAATTACGCCGATCGCGTTGCAGGAGGCCATCACGCAGCAAAAACGGCAATTGGTCAGTGTGCTGGGGGACGATATTGATCCCGCGTTGCTAGATGACGATCGATTGCAACCGAGAGCACTTCAATCGCTTATCCAGCGCGCGCTGCTACTGCAGAAAAGCACGGCATTGAATCTGGTGGCGTCTGAGGCGCAGGTTGGCAAGTCAATCACCTCCGTTGAAGCGTTTCAATTAAATGGCCAGTTTTCTCCCGATGCCTATAAGAGTGTGCTGGCTAATGCGGGTTACACCCCGGAGCGGTTCCGCCGAGCGCAGGCTGACGACATTGTCCTGACACAACTGCAAATCGCGATCAGCGAGACCGAATTTGCCACTGAGACCGAAATTGCGGCAACGGCCAACCTCATCGCCGAGGAGCGTGACGTCCGCTACCTCGTGATTCCTGACAAGGGACTTGTGGTCGACGAGGATCTCTCTGACGCGGCGCTACAAAATTACTATCAACAGAACGAGGCCGCCTTTTTCAACCCTGAGCAGGTGGTGGTCGACTACATACTCCTCGATCCCGTCGACTTTGTCGTGTCAGTGGATGAGTCAGTGGTGGAGGGGCAGTACGAGGCCGTTAAGGAAGAGTACGAGGTCGCGGAACAGTCGCGCGTTTCGCATATTTTGCTGATTCAGAAGGACGACGAATCCGACGCTACGTATGGGCAGCGGGTCGCCGAGACGGCAGAGCGGATCGCGCGCGGAGAAGACTTTGCCGATTTGGCGGCGGAGCTCTCGGATGACTTGGGCTCAGCCAGCCTCGGTGGTGAGCTGGGTTTTACCGACGGATCCGCTTTTCCTGATGAAATGGAAACTGCTATCGCCGCGTTGGCGGAACCCGGTGCTATTTCCGGGGCGGTCGAAACCGATGCAGGCACCCATTTTATCCGCCTGGAGGAACGCATCGCCGGGGATTCTGTGGATTACACCATGGTGCGAGAGGAACTGCGCGCCTCGATTGAAGCCGCGGAAGCTGAGCGGGATCTGTTGATCGCGGTCGAAGAGCTGAGAGATCTCGCCTTTAATGCGCCGGACCTTTCCGGGCCTGCGGCAGCGATCGGTGCCGAGGTTCAGGTGTCCGAGCCATTTTCATTGGGCGAAGGTGCCGGCCTGTTTACTGATGCACGGGTGAGGGAACTCGCTTTCTCCGATGACGTGAAAGTCTCAGGCAATAACAGCGAGGTACTGGAGTTGTCGGGACAGCGATTTGTTGCCGTCCGGGTGCGGGACGTCCGTGCACCCCAAATCGCGCCCTATAAAGAAGTCGAAAATGAGGTGCGTCGTGGTTTGAGCGCGGAGCTAGAGACGGCGGCGCTGGCAGACATGACCGCGCGGGCGCAGACTTTGCTGGCGTCAGGCGAGTCGATGGAGACCGCAGCTAACGCTTTGGGTGTGGAGTGGCGGGTCGAGCTCGCCGCGACACGGCTGACCAGCCAGCTTCCCCAGCCGGTTTTGGAAACAGCATTTGCCATGCCGCAGGGACAAACGGACGCGCTGCGGACAGTGCCGGTGCCGGGAGAGGGTTATGCCCTCGTCCAGTTGGCGCGGGTGAACCCCGGCGACGTCGCTACGTTGAGTGGCGCCGAGGCGCAACAACTGTCAGATCTCCGCAGTGGCGAGCAGCAGCGGCTCAGTTTTGATGAGTTCCTGGTCCATCAGCGCAACGCAGCCGATATCGTCATTCGTTGAGACGGTGCTGATCCGTGACCTAATACAGACGTGGTGAGCGACACTGCAGACAAAGGCGTATCGCTCGAGGAGCTGTTGGGTCAGGTTCCTGACAGACACCATGCGCTTAGTCGGAAAGATGGCGTGCTTTCCGTGAATGGGCGCCATCCTGCGCCACTTGATCAGTGGCAGCCCGACTACTGCGGTGACATCGATATGGCCATCTCATTGGATGGCACCTGGTATCACGAGGGCGTGATGATCAAGCGTCCTGAGCTGTGGCAATTATTTGCCGGGATTCTTCGTCGCGAGGCCGACGACGAGTACTACCTGGTGACTCCCGTAGAAAAATGCCGCGTTGAAGTCGCGTTACATCCCTTGGTCATCACGGATATGCAATGGGATGAATCGGGAGAAACTGGTCAGCTGCTGGCGGTACTCAATGCCGGCGGCGTGTTCCCCGTGGGACCCGAGTATCCGCTTAAGCTGGAGGCAAAGGCCGGTGGGGCCGCCTATATCAGATTGCCCCACGGACTATCCGCCCTGTGCTCCAGAGCGGCGTGGTATCGACTGGTCGACTTGGCCGCTGACGATCACAGCATCGTCAGCGGCGGCGCCAAGTTTTTTTTGGGTTAACCCCCGCCCTTACATGTTGGGGTAGTTCGGCCCGCCAAAGCCCTCCGGGGTCACCCAGGTGATGTTCTGCGAGGGGTCTTTAATATCGCAGGTTTTACAGTGCACACAGTTTTGCCCGTTGATCTGGAAGCGCGGGCCGTCGGTGTCTTCAACCACCTCATAGACCCCCGCCGGGCAGTACCGCTGCGCGGGCTCGTCGAATTTGGGCAGGTTGACGCTGATCGGCAC
>CAXEVD010000239.1:0-3826 GCA_963999395.1 uncultured Halieaceae bacterium | reverse complement strand
TCCTCGGCGGTATTCCATGATGCGTCAAAAGCCAGTGCCGTGGCCTCATAGTCATCTTCGTTTGAATGGCTGACGGCAAAGCCTGCATTGCCATCGGCCCAGAAGTAGCGGGTGGTCACGCCAACTTCCACGCGATTGTCCTGAATGCTGGCGCCGCTCATGATGACGCCGGGCTCGCCGTTTTGTTGGGCACCCACAAACCACGGGGAGGCGCCGGTCTGATAGTCATTTTGCACATCGAGCGCGACCGACCAGCTCGCGCCTAAGGGCGCCTCGATCCAAAGCTGGGTGACATCAATATCGTAACGATCCGTCGCACCAAATATGACAGCGTCCTGATCGATGCTGTCTTCCGAATAATGGGTGTAGCGGAGGCCCACCTCCGTAAAGGCAGGTGGCGCGTCGGCGAGGGCCGTCCCGGTCTGATAAGCGGGCAGTGCCAAAAGGGGCCCGCTCAGGCGCTTCATAAATGGGCTGGGGGCCGGAATCTGAGTCAGCTTGCCCGGTTTAGTTACAGCCACAGCCGCCTCCGGCCGAGCCTGCACCACCAGATGAGGCCTCTTTGCTGTTATGGACGTGGCCTTTTAGCTTTGCATTGCGGGGATTCGGCTGCCATAGCATTCCGTCTTCAGCAAGATAACCACGATCATAAGGAGCGACCGTCTCGACGCTACTGCAGGCGGCCAACTGCAGCATTGCGAGCAACCATATGCCCCTGAACAGGTGATTTCGGTTTCTGTATTTCATGCCGATCCGTCACTCCATTGCTCTTGCATGGCGCCTTAACCATGCGACACGAGGCGTGTTCCCACCGCACCCACGGCACTCAAACACATGGTGGTGGAGTACAGCGCTAATCGCAATGCAGTGAATCCGCTTCGCACATATATTGCGAAAAAGTAAACAAAACTGTGCGCTTTTTGGTTGTTGCTGCGTATAGACGTTCACTAGCCTATGTGAATAAGTCCGCTCAGAAAGGAGTGATATGACTCAGAAGGTTAAACACAGTCCGATATGTTGCGGGCTCATGAGTATTGCTGGGTTCACCTGGCTACTCGTTGCCAACACGGCGTCGGGTCAGACCGCAGAGGCGTTCTACGCCAGCGATGTTGACTCGATTGTTCAGGCCAAGTGCATCGCGTGCCATCGATCGGGCGGCCAGGCTAGCTACACTGAATTGAGGTATACAAAATCGGTCGCGGATAATCACAGCGTGTTAGAACGCTATGTGAACAGCCCCACAAAAGGTGCTCGGGCCAACACGGTCTTGTCAAAGATCAGGGGTGCTTTAGGCCATGGCGGTGGTCAGGTGATTTCGCAGGGGTCTGCAGACTACCAAACGTTCTCCACTTACGTGGACCTTTTGAGCGCCGACGAGCAGCCAGTCGATCCCGGCGTGCTTAAGGTTGCTTTAGAAGAGCCCGTGAAGGGGCAAGTCCATACGGGTGTCGGTAACCTCCGCGGATGGGCAGTCGCCTCCGAGGGCATCACCAAAGTCGAGATCTTGGTTGATGGTGTGTTGGCATTTGAGGCCCCATATGGAGGGGAGCGTGGGGACGTCGGTGGTGCTTTTCCAGACGTTGCAGGGTCTAGCGAATCCGGGTTTTCGCTAGCCTATAACTACAGTAGCCTCTCAGCAGGGTCCCACACTATCACTGCCGTCGCCCATAACGCGCTCGGTGAAACGAAGAAGAGCGCAGCTAGGTTTGAGGTAGTGCGTTTCGACTCTGCTTTCATCTCGGATCCGAATGCCGTGACCCTTAACAACGCTAGCTGCACAGTCTCCTCGGATGAAATCTCTTTAGTTGATGCTTTAATTGAAGGTTCAGTGCATGACCTCAGGCTTAAGTGGCGTACTGCAGAGCAGGGATTTGAAATCATTGAAATCAGATGATAACGGCCTCTGTGATGGCACGAGTTGATCAGGGTGTCGGGCTGGGCGGAATTTTGCCGTCCAAAAAGAGTGCCCGCTGCGAGACGTCGGGTACGCCATGGTATGGAATGGCGTCGTCACAGAGTCCAGCAAGGAGAACACTGCACCGATCGCGCTAGACTCCAATCACGGAGTAATGTGATGGTGTCAATTAGCAAAATCTCGTTATTGCTAGGGCTGGATGTATCTGGCACTAGCGTGCTTTCTGGTATGTCAGCACTTGTTACTAAGGGGTTGCTTGAGGGCATGCCCCCGAGAAGCCCATCCGTTCGCTGAACATTCCAGACCCCCATCGTCCAACCTCCCGGCCCGGTATTCGCAAAAAGAGCGCAGCAGTGCGACACTTTTGTTTTTTTAGGGACTTGATAAGCGAAATCTTTATTTTTGCGGAACAAATCCCCCTAGAGCAGGTGGTGGTTGATTATTAAATACTGGGGAGTAGCACTTACCGTTGCCGCATTTATATCTCTGAATGCGGAGGCGAATACGAGCAGCCTTTTTCATCAGTTGCTGAAAAGTGTGCAGAACGGCCACAGTATTAAGGACGAGCAGATTGCGTCTGATGACGGTGATGGGGACTCCGCTAGTAATCCCTCTGGGCTTGGCGTGGCCGATCCCCGCGATTTTTATCTTGAGACGATCCATCCGCAGATAAAGCAGAACTGTGTTGCCTGTCACCGTGCTGGCGGTACCGCGGAGCAGAGTGGGGCACGACTCGTTCTACGCGACTCCGCCGATGAGAGTCACGAGGCCTTCGCTAGATTTCTAGGGCTGGACGGTGTCGACCCGGGCTGGGTGCTGGGTAAGGTGACAGGGCAGTTCAGTCACGGGGGAGGGCGAGTCACAACTGAGGGCTCGTCTTTCTATCACGACCTTAACCAGTACCTAGCTTTACTCACCGGCACCACTTCGACGGTATCCAGTGAGAATTTTTGGCGCGGCACCAGTGCAGAGCCGCGAGAGATCACTCTGCGTCGGGCGTCGCTACTATTTGCCGGCAAAGTTGCCAATGCGGAGGCGATTGCTGCAGCCAAGCAGTCGGAGGCTGGGCTGAGAGAGCAGATTCTCGCCACGATGGAAGGCGATCTCTTTCATGAGTTTATTATCACTGGTGCGAACGATAGGCTCTTGGTATCTGGGTTAATAAACGGGTTGGATTTTAACTTCCAGCGCGAACGCTACCCAACTTTCGTGAATTTCAGAGGCAGCCTGCCCGAGCAGCGGCCCGAAGAACTCAGTACTGAAGACTATTGGCATCTACCTTTTCTTACGCAGGGTGATGCGTCAGCAAATATGGATTGGTCCTTAGTGCAGGAGCCGTTGGAACTGATCGCCCATGTGATCATGACAGACAAGCCTTATCGCCAGATCCTTACCGCTGATTTCACTATGGTCAATATATCCACGGACCCGGTATATCGGGCGGGTGGAGGCTTTCCTGAGAAATATACCGATGCAAATGGTTTATATGATCGCCGCGAATTAAGGGAGTTCAGACCGGGAACAAACAAGGGGTATGTTCCTTGGGACGACGAGTATGAGCGGACTGAAGACGGTGAGGTTAAATTCAGTGGGTATCTGGAATGGCCCCATGCCGGCGTTCTGAGCACTCACGCTTGGTTGGTGCGCTATCCGTCGACGGATACCAACCGTAACCGTGCTCGAGCGCGATGGACTTATTACCACTTTCTAGGGGTCGACATTGAAAAATCGGCACCACGAACTACTGACCCGATCGCGCTCGCCGACACCAACAACCCCACCTTGAACAATCCGGCGTGTACTGTCTGCCACGAGAGCCTCGATCCGGTTGCGGGTGCTTACCAAAGCTTTGGTGATCGAGGGTTGTATCTCGATCAGTACGGCGCCATGGACTCGTTGCCTGATACCTAC
>CAXEVD010000238.1:0-3833 GCA_963999395.1 uncultured Halieaceae bacterium | reverse complement strand
TGCTCAAGGACTGCTATATCCGCTGGCCACGGGCGCACCAGTTGGCGTGGCTGGACGGTTATTTGGAGCAGCTAAGGCGTCTGGGGGTAGCCGCGCCGTCGGTGAACGCGCCCAAGCTTTCGGCGGAAGAGGCATCGCGCCTGCACGCTCTCGCGACACAACTCGGGGCGGTGAGTGCAGCGCAGTTTCAGCGATGGTTTGATCTCACCGGTTTGCAACGCCACCTCCGGGTGCTTGGAGTGTTTGCCCGATTGCACCTGCGAGATCACAAGTCGTCCTATTTGGCAGACTTGCCGCTGGTGACCGAGTACGTGCGGGAAGCGTTGGCGTTAACGACCAACGCGCACAGCAGCGTGGCCGAGTTCAGAGAATGGTTTGAATCGGATCTCATGCCAGTGATTCGTGACCAGCCCTGGTATAAAGCGATTGATTCAGAAGGCTGGGCGCTATGAAGGCGATGATCCTCGCAGCTGGGGAGGGCCGCCGGATGCGGCCGTTGACCGATGTCACGCCAAAACCACTCCTCATGGTAGCGGGGAAGCCACTGATCGAGCATCACATTGCACGACTCGGTGCAGCGGGTTTTACAGAGATTGTGGTCAACGTCTCATACCTCGGTCAGCAGTTGGTCGATTTTCTGGGCGATGGTAGCCAGTGGCAGGTCGCTATCTCGATCTCGTCAGAGCAGACCCCGCTTGAAACCGCAGGCGGCATTATTGAGGCGCTGCCGCATCTCGGCGATGCGCCGTTCCTGCTCGTCAATGGTGACGTGTTTACTGATTATCCTTTCGCTCAACTGCGGGAGACCGCGCCCGCTAACCGGGGTGCGCACATCGTGTTGGTCCCGAACCCGGCGCATCGCCCAGAGGGTGACTTTTTATTGAGTGATCGCCGTGTCAAAGATCTACCTGGGACCGCAGATAGCTCAGATGCCACCGAGGATGTGGCGCAAAAGCAAACGTCAGTGCCCGAAGCCAATCTGTCTGTCGAGAGGCACGATGTCAGCGCATTGGCACAGATTTCGGCATCTTCAGTAAACGTCGGCAGCGCCACTTATAGCGGCATCGGTTTTTATGACCCTGGGCTGTTTTCAGACTGTGCGCCGGGTAAGCGGCCTTTAAAGCCGCTGTTGGACAAGGCGATTGCGCGGGCGTCACTCTCTGGTGAGCTGTATCGGGGCGTGTGGGAGGACGTCGGCACGCCGGAGCGCCTGATGGCACTCAACCGGCGATTTCCCTCGGATTCAGCCAACCAGTAAACTATAAGCTCCAGCGACCCCGGAGCATCGATCCCGTGTCCGACTATCTGATTGCGCCCTCCATTTTGGCAGCCAATTTTGCGCGGCTGGGCGAAGAGGTCGACGCTGTGCTCGCGGCCGGCGCGGACATGGTGCACTTCGACGTCATGGACAATCACTATGTGCCCAATCTCACAGTGGGGCCCATGGTCTGTCAGGCGCTCCGCGATCACGGGGTGACCGCGCCGATCGACGTGCATCTCATGGTGCAACCCGTCGATGCCTTGATTGAGATGTTCGCCAAGGCAGGGGCCACCTATATCACCTTTCATCCCGGCGCCTCACATCACGTGGACCGTTCTATCCAGTTGATCCGCGATCTGGGGTGCAAGCCCGGGCTGGTGTTTAACCCCGCCGAGTCGCTCAGTGCCCTGGATTACACCATCCACAATATCGACATGGTGTTGCTGATGTCGGTCAATCCGGGCTTTGGCGGGCAGGCTTTTATTCCGTCCACGCTGGATAAATTAAAAGCGGCCCGGGTACTCATCGATTCCTCCGGCCGCGAAATTCGGCTTGAGGTCGACGGTGGCGTGGGGCCCGATAATATCGCTGATGTGGCGGCTGCCGGAGCGGATACCTTTGTCGCGGGCTCCGCGATTTTCAAGGCGGCGGATTACAAAGCCGTGGTCGATCAAATGCGCGCTAATCTGGCGACCGTCTCCTAGGCGTGGCCATTACCGTCAGTCAAGCCGAGTTTTCAGCGCGTCAGACCGAGGGCTTCAATCGCATCCCGGTGTCGCGCAGTGTGCTGGCCGATGCCGAAACCCCGCTCTCTGCCTATGCCAAATTGGCTCAGGGCCCGCGATCCTTTCTCTTCGAATCTGTTGAGGGCGGTGAGCGCTGGGGCCGCTATTCCATCATCGGTTTGCCGGCAAAAATCTGGTTAACCGTTGAAGGGTATCGATTGAGCCTGTTTGAGTCGGGTGAGTGCGTCGAGAGTCACGACGCAGCGGATCCGCTGCAGGAGATCGAGCGCTACCAGCAGCAATTCATGAGCGCACCCGCGCCGGAGCTTCCGTTGTTTCATGGCGGACTTGTGGGCTACTTTGGTTACGACACGGTGCGCTATACCGAATCCAAGTTGATGGATTCCTGCCCACCCGATGAATTGGGTGTGCCCGATATTTTGCTCGTGCTGGCGGAGGAGGTGCTGATCTTTGACGGCCTGCGCGGCACCCTCACGATGGTGGTCAATGCCGACGCCACTCGCGATAACGCCTACGAGGCAGCCCTTGCACGCCTCGACGACATTGAGGCCGCGCTGGCGAGTGCCCACGCGCAGTTTGGCCCGATCACTCTTGACCCAGCGCTAGGCGATTTCGATGATAGCGCTATCCGCTACCGAACCCGGCAATCGGAATACGAGGGCTGGGTAGAGCGTATCAGGGAGTACATCCTCGAAGGTGAGGTGATGCAGGTCGTGCCCTCGCAGCGGCTGTCGTTACCATTGACAGCGCCGCCCTTGTCCCTGTACCGGGCGCTCAGAAATTTAAACCCCTCGCCCTACATGTACTTTCTGGATCTCGATGGATTCGAGGTGATCGGCTCATCCCCCGAGATTCTGGTGCGACTCGAGGAGGGATTGGTAACCGTTCGACCGATCGCCGGTACCCGTCGGCGCGGTGCGACCGAAAAAGAGGATCAAGCGCTTGAGGCGGAGCTGCTGGCCGATAAGAAAGAGATCGCCGAGCACCTGATGCTGATTGATCTGGGCCGCAATGATGTGGGCCGGGTCAGCGAAGCGGGCAGCGTGAGCTTGACTGAGAACATGGTGATCGAGCGCTATTCCCATGTGATGCACATTGTTTCCAACGTCACGGGCCGCGCGCGTCAGGGCATGTCTGCGGTGGATGCGCTGCGCGCCGCATTACCCGCAGGCACCCTGAGCGGGGCGCCCAAGGTGCGTGCCATGGAAATTATCGATGAGCTCGAGCCGGTGAAGCGCGGCATTTATGGCGGCGCGGTGGGCTATTTATCCTGGTCGGGGAACATGGATACCGCCATCGCGATCCGTACTGTGGTCGTGAAGGACGGCGAGGCTATCCTGCAGGCGGGCGCGGGTATCGTTGCGGATTCGGTGCCCACTTCAGAATGGGAAGAAACCCTTAGTAAAGCGAGAGCAATGATGCATGCGATCGCAATGTGCTCGGAGTGATGAAGTATTGAGTGAGCGTTTCAGGAGTAGTGTCAGTCGGCCTATGTCGACGCCGGCTATGCGGCGTGGGAGAAGACGCTAGTGCTTTACAATGTTGATGATCTCGAAAGACTGGGTCATCGTTTGCCAGCGCAGCGTTACAGAGTAGGCGCTACCGTTAACCTCAACCCCACGAACTGTAATGTAATCGGCATAGCTTGATGCCAGAGCCCAGTTCATATTAGGTGTGTTCTCTTTGTAGAGAAAGGATTTCTCGAAGCGAACAACGTCAAACGTAGCATTGCGCTCTAGGCGATTTCCAAAACTATCCGTTACAACGACGGAAATCGTGTGCTCACCAGCGCTGAGTTCGCTATAACGAAAGGGCACAGAAAACCC
>CAXEVD010000237.1:0-3857 GCA_963999395.1 uncultured Halieaceae bacterium | reverse complement strand
CTCATTCAGCTGACCAATATGCTCGCCTGAGATCGTTAACTCGTCTTCCACGACGCGCAGGGTATCTTCCACCGCCCTTCGCTCCTGAAGTGCCGCCTTGGCCAGATCGTCGCGCCCCTTGGAAACCGCCAGTTTGGCCTTGTCTTCCCAGGCGGTCACTTCAGCGGCGATGCGATCACGTCGGCGCGAGGCGGTTTTCTGCTGGGCGATGACCCGCGCTGAGGCACTCCGCACCTCAACGAGCGTGTCTTCCATTTCCTGAATAATCAGGCGGATCATCTTTTCTGGATCTTCGGCGCTGTCGCACAGCGCATTCAAGTTGGAGTTCACGATGTCCGATATTCTTGAAAAAATGCCCATGTCCCTCTCCTCTTATACGATTTCGTTGCCTGCTCGCTCCGCCAACTCGGCGCAATCGAGCGCTGCGAGCTCAGGCGTCACACCCCCTGCCTCGCTCTTTTCATTACATAGGGCGTAGTAGCTGGGTGCCTCTTCACTGGCCACGGTCACCGTGCCGCAGCCCGCCATCAGCAACACACCTGCCACCATCGCGCCAATCATTCTGGCCCTGGCCAAGCCGGGGTCCCGTTCCACTACTTGCGCATCAATTCGCATAGCGTTCTTCCCCTTCCATACCTGATACCGGCTGATTGGGGGCCACATAGCGACCCGCCAGGCTCCGGCCCAACCAATAAGCGCCTTCCACCGACGCGGTAACAAACCCAAAGGTCGCCGCCGCTCTGGCTGGCCCGGCGAACACCGCCACGGCACTGCAGACAAATAACACCGCCATGTAAACCAGCGCTCTCTCGTCGATAACATCCATTTCATCTCTCCGTTGTTTCATGTTGAGTTGCTTCCCTGTCTCGTCAGGCCGTTTGCGCCTGTACACCTCAGTTATAGCGACAGACATGCCACTATTTTTTTATGCCTGAAAATCATAGAGTTATAATCCAACAGGGCCAGCAAAAGATAATATATAGGTTATATTAACCTCTATAAATTGGCATAAAGCGCCTTTATAGGTGTATATTTCACCCATGAATCCACAAGCACCGAACATCATTGGCGAGTCACCTCAGCTCGCCGCTGCGCTGGACCACATCTCTAGACTGGCGGCGATTGACCGCTCGGTGTTGATCATTGGGGAACGCGGCACGGGTAAAGAATTAGCCGCGGAGCGGCTGCATTACCTCTCACCCCGCTGGGACCAGACCTTTACCAAAATCAACTGCAGCGCTATCGCTGAGACCCTGCTCGAGAGCGAGCTTTTTGGCCACGAGGCGGGCGCGTTTACGGGGGCGACAAAGCAGCACATCGGGCGCTTCGAGCTCACCGATGGCGGCACGCTGTTTCTCGATGAACTCGCCACCATGTCACTGCGACTGCAGGAAAAACTGCTCCGGGTGATTGAATACGGTGAGTTTGAGCGGGTTGGCGGCCAAAAAACGCTGCGAGTGGATGTCAGATTGGTCGCGGCCACCAACGCCGATCTGCCCTCCCTGGCAAACGAGGGGCTGTTTCGCTGGGACTTGCTCGACCGGCTCAGCTTCGATGTGGTGCATCTACCCCCTTTAAGAGAGCGTGACGAAGATCTTTGCAAATTAGCGCAGCATTTCAGTATTCGCATGTGTCGAGAGCTCGGCTGGGATTACTTTCCCGGCTTCAGCGACGCCGCGATCCGGCAGCTCAGCGCCCATGACTGGCCCGGCAACATCCGCGAACTCAAAAATGTGGTCGAGCGCTCCCTGTTCAGAGCGACTGATCCCGAGCGCCCGATCAAGACGATCGTGATTGATCCCTTTTCCTCGGCGTCAGAGGCCAGCGCAACAGATACCGAAAGGTCAGAGCAGACTGAGGTAATCAAATCGACCGAAGACAACCCCAATTGGCCCGTGTCTCTCAAGGATATGCTTCGCGAGACGGAGCTCGACTGGCTACAACGCGCGCTGGCATCCTGCGACCAGCGTCAGAATGAAGCCGCCAAACTGCTGAGCTTGTCTTACGACCAGATGCGCGCGCTGATGCGCAAGCATCAACAGACCACCCGGCCAGGTCGGCAAAAGAAAAAGCAGACATAGATCGAGACGCTGGCCCACACTGCCCGCGGGATAAACCGCTATGCCACGGAGCGCGCAGCCATCACCGCGCGATACACACTCATATTGCCCTGCGCCATCGCGGAGATTGATAAGGGCCTATCCCTACGTCCGCCTCAAGCCAACTTTTCGGCGGTCACCCAATCGAGAGTGAGATTGAGCGCAGCGCTAAATTTCTCGATCAGCTCATCGACATGGGTGGTCTCAATGATGAGTGGCGGACACACCGCCACCCGATTACCGCCCAGTGGCCGAATGACCAAACCGTTGTCCTCTGCGGCCCTGGCGCAGAACTGACCGACCTTCATACCGTCAAAGGGCCTCTTACTCGCTTTATCGGCCACGAGCTCCAGCGCACCGATCATGCCGACACCAGAGACCTCGCCCACCAGCGGATGGTCTGCGAACTCCTTGAGCCTGCTTTGCAGGTAATCACCCACCGTCGCTGCGTGGTCAAAAATCTTGTCGCGCACATAGATGTCGATCACTTTGCTCGCCACCGCGCAGCCCAGCGGGTGTCCGCTATAGGTATAGCCATGCCCGAACACGCCGACTTCCGTCGCCGACGCATTAATACAATCTGCGATGTCGCCCTGTACAATCGCGGCCGACACCGGCACGTAAGCTGATGACAGTGCTTTGGCAAGAGTCATCATTTGGGGCTGCATGCCCATTTTGTTGGCGCCAAAATCCGTACCGAGACGCCCAAAGCCACAGATGACCTCGTCATCCCAGAGCCAGATACCGTAGCGGTCGAGTACCGCCTTGGTCGCTTCGAAATACCCTTCCGGTGGCACGATCACCCCGCCTGCACCACTGACCGGTTCGGCGATCATCGCGGCAATCGTTTCCGGTTCTTCGGCCAGAATCAGCGCCTCAAGCTCTTGCGCCCGTCGGGCAACAAACTCCGCCTCCGATTCGCCCTCGTTCGCGCCCCGGTAGTAATTCGCCGACCCGGTGCGCAGCACGCCCAACGCCTCAAAGGGCAATTGAAAGTGGGCGTGATTGGTGGGGATGGCTGTCAGCGCTGCCGAGGCCAGCGTCACCCCGTGGTAGCCCTGCTCACGAGCAATGACCTTGATGCGATTGGGCTGGCCTGAGGCCTCAGCGTGATAGCGGATGAGCTTCAGAAGTGTGTCGTTGGCATCAGATCCCGAGTTGCCAAGAAAGACGCGACCATCCTGCATCGGCACCATCGCCGCCAGCTTGTCGGCAAGTTCAATCGCTGACGGGTGAGTCTTGCCGCCAAACATGTGGCTGAAGCTCAGCTCACGCATCTGGCGTTCCGCGGCCTCAATGATCTCCTCATTGCCATAGCCCAGCGCCGTACACCACAGTCCGGCCATCCCCTCGAGGTAGCGTTTGCCCTGCTTGTCGTAAATGTAGGGGCCCTCGGCCCGGGCGACCACCATCGTCTCGGACATCGCCGGGTTGGTGGTGGGATAAATCATTGACGTCATCGCGGTCCCTCCTCTTGCCTTTCTATGGGGCAATCTTCAGTGCACAAAGTGTATCGACTCCCGCTAGTACCCACTACTCCCCACTGGTGGTAATACCCGGATCATGGGCTTTTACAGAAGCGAGGCTTGGGGGCGCTGTTTCTGGAGCATAGTCACCTTTTCATCATCGCCTTGTGTCAGTCGCAGGAATCGGTGCAGCGCTTTGTCAAGTGGCTTTGGTTTTTTCCTTGCCGCAACGCTCGCAACGAAAACGGGTAATCAGTTCGCCACGGTGCACAGCGAAAGGATCACTTTTAAC
>CAXEVD010000236.1:0-3863 GCA_963999395.1 uncultured Halieaceae bacterium | reverse complement strand
CGTTCTCGCTTTCTCAGCGTGCTGGTGCGGCCGCTGCTGTGGCTGCTGGTGTTCGCCGCCGGCTTTCGCGCCGCGCTCGGGGTATCGATCATTCCGCCGTACAGCACCTACATCACCTACGAAACCTACATCCTGCCCGGGCTGTGCTGCATGATTCTGCTGTTCAACGGCATGCAGGGCTCGCTGTCGATGGTCTACGACCGGGAAATGGGCAGCATGCGCGTGCTGCTGATGAGCTCACTGCCACGGCCGTTTCTGCTGCTGTGCAAGCTGCTGGCAACCGCGCTGGTATCGCTGGCGCGCGGCGAGCGCTTACCCCGGCCTCTGGCCATGACGGGAGAACTGACGCTCACGGGACAGGTATTGGCGGTGGGCGGTATTCGCGAAAAAGTCATTGCTGCGCGGCGCGCGCGGATTACCGAGGTCATCCTGCCGTTTGCCAACAAAGGGGATTACGAGGCGCTGCCGGACTATCTGCGTGAGGGCATCACGGTGCATTTTGTGCGCAGCTTCCGCGAGGTATTCGATATTGTCTTCGACGCCTCGGCCGAGCAGAAGCAGCTTCATTAAACCCGGACATGGCCTCCTTTAGCAGGCCACTGACCGACCAATTTTACCCGCTGAGCCGGGATCATCGAATGCCACAGACACGATAAGCTCTCAGATGACGTTGGCTGAGAGGATCGCGCGCCGTGGCGCTGGTAAGCCTTCGATTGTGCGGGTGAGATCGTTGGGGTCCAGAAACTCCTTGAGTGAGTGAAACGTCATCCAGGGCGTACGCCGCTGCTCTTCCAAAGATGTGACCTCCACATCGACGATCTTGATCTCGCTAAAACCCGCCTGCTTGAGCCAGCGCGCGGTGAGGCCTGGACTCGGCAATTGCCAGACATTGCCCATGCGTGCATAGCGGCCGTTGGGCTTCAGCAGTGCTTCATCATCGCCTTCGATCACCAGCGTCTCCAGTACCAGTTGCCCTCCGGGTGCCAGTTTGTGTTTCAAGCTCATCAGGTGCGCCATCGGATCACGCCGGTGATACAGCACGCCCATGGAAAATACCGTGTCGAATACCGGCAAGTGCGCGGGCATCGCTTCCAGTGTCATCGGCAACATGTGGATGCCCGATTGCTTTAGGTAGTGTTGGACGGCTTTGAACTGCAGGATGAAAAGCGGCGTTGGATCGATACCGATCACCTCCGCTGCCCCGGCACCCAGCATGCGCCAGCAGTGGTAGCCGTTGCCGCAGCCCACGTCAAGCACCCGGCGGCCGTTGAGCGGCGCGATCGCGCCCTCTAGACGATCCCATTTCCAGTCGGACCGCCACTCGGTATCGACATGCAGCCCGCAGAGCTCAAAAGGCCCTTTTCGCCAGGGATGGAGACCCATCAGGGCATTGCGCAAGGCGTCCATGGTCTCGGCCGGCACGGTGCCCGATAAGCCCACGCGCGCGGTTGTCAGCTGTATGTCAGCGGTCAGAAGCGGTGGTAGAGCGCTGAGGGCGTCCCGCCAGCGGGGGAGATCACCGTAGCGGGCCGGCGACAAACCGGTGGCGAACTGCTCGGGTAACAGCACCAACCACTCTGATAGGGGTCCGTCTTGCCAGCGCGCGCTTAGGGCCTCCCAATCGCTGACGAGTTCGGGAGGCAGTGCGTGTTCGGGTTGGGAGGGGGGCGTCATGCGATGGCGATGAGCGAGCCAAAGTTCAGGCACTGGAACCAGACGTCGCAGCGGCTAAATCCCACTTTTTGTAGGCGCTCAACATGAGTCTGGCGCGTCTCGGGCACCAGCACATCTTCCAACGCCTGCCGTTTCTGGGCGATCTCGAGGTCGCTGTAACCTTGTTGGCGCTTGAAATCGTGGTGCAGGTCGATCAGGTACTCATTCAGGCGCGGGTCGGGCAGGGTGAGTTTTTCCGAGAGGATCAGCACGTCACCCGGCATCATCGCCTCACGAATGCGCTTCAGGAGTCCCTCGCGCTCCTCAATGGGGATGAACTGGAGCGTGTAGTTCATGATCACCGCGCTGGCATTGTGGAGCGGGGTATCGAGTACGTCCGCGTGTTGCAGCCGAATTCGTTTCCCCTCCGGGAATTGGGCAAGATGATTGCTCGCCTGCTCCAGCATCGATTCGGAATTATCGATACCAATAAGTTCGCAACGATCGCAGGCGGGTTCCCGCGCTACTGAGAGGAGCGATGCGCCCCAGGAGCACCCGAGATCATAAATCTGCGACCCTGGCCGGGCGTGCTGCGCGGCGAGGGTGCCAGTCATGCCCACGACGGTGGCGTACCCCGGCACGGAACGATTGATCATATCTGGGAAGACCGAGGCAACCGAGGCGTCAAAACGGAATAGTCCCGGGTCAGACAAGGCCGAGGCGAACAAGTCATCACGCCCCCCCGTTCGCGAGGCAGATGTAGATTCACCAGCCGTCGACAGGGTGATCTCGGCGTTTGACGGGGTGTCGGGCGGGGCTTTTGGGGTCATAACAAGATGGGGCGACCAAAGGCGAAAGATGCAGGATAACAGGGCTTGTGGGGCCATCGGTTCGTCACGCATACTCTCGCGCTCTGCTTGATCTCACTTCCCCAAGAGTTCGCCATGTTTGATTCTCTTCCTGTGCTCCCGCCCGACTCTATTCTCGGCTTGGCTGCCGCCTGTCGCGCTGATCCCAACCCCGACAAGGTGGACCTGACGCTGGGCGTTTACATGGATGAAACCGGCCTGTGCCCCGTATTTGAAGCAGTTCAGCAAGCGCAGCAGGCGCTGGTCAGAGAGGAGCAGACCAAGGTGTATATGCCGCCCCAGGGAGATCCCGATTATCTGAATGGGATCCGCTCGTTGGTATTCGGTGAAGCGGGTATGGCTAACCTCGGTGATCGCACGTCAGCGGTGCAGACCCCCGGCGGATGTGGCGCGGTGCGACTGGGTGCCGAGGTGCTGCACGCCGCTGCCCCGGAGGCCACCGTGTGGGTGAGTGACCCGACCTGGCCGGTACATATCCCGCTGATGGGCTCGGTGGGGCTGCAATTCAAAACCTATCGCTACTACTCCGCCGAAAAGAAGGGTCTCGATTTCGAGGCCATGTTGGCGGACCTCGAGGCGGCGCAGGCTGGCGACGTGGTGCTCTTACACGGCTGTTGTCATAACCCCAGTGGTGTCGATCCGACGCTCGAACAGTGGGGTCTTTTGGCCGAGTTGATGTCGGAGCGACAGCTACTGCCCATGATCGACTTTGCCTATCAGGGTATGGGGGCCGGCCTTGATGAGGACGCCGCGGGTATCCGCGCGGTGCTTGAGCGCGTGCCCGAGATGATCATTGCGGTCTCCTCCTCAAAGAATATTGGCCTCTATCGCGAGCGCTCGGGCGCCGTGGTGTTTGTAGGGGGCGATGCCCGCGCGGCAGAGGCGATGGCGAGTCAGGCCGTTTCTGCGGCCCGCCGCGTGTATTCCATGCCGCCGGCTCACGGGGCGCTGTTGGCGGGCCGGGTGCTGTCCTCACCGGCGCTGCGAACAGTGTGGGAGGCCGAGCTGGGCCAAATCTGCCAGCGCATTAACGGCCTGCGCGGTCAGTTCGAGGAGGCGTTGACGACAGCGACTGGACAAGACTTCGGTTTTATCGGCACCGAGCATGGCATGTTCTCGTTTCTGGGGCTCAGCGTCGAGCAAGCGCAACGGCTGAGAGAAGAGCAGTCGGTGTACATGCTGGATTCGTCGCGTATCAATATTGCCGGGCTCAATGCCAATAATCTCGGTCGGGTGGTCGAGGCGGTCGCCTCGGTGCTTTGACCCGTTAATCTGACTCTTTATTCTGACTAGGCACTCTGACTCGATACTTTAGATTAGCGCCCTCGCGCTCAACCCTCC
>CAXEVD010000235.1:0-3864 GCA_963999395.1 uncultured Halieaceae bacterium | reverse complement strand
GCGGATCGTGGCCTTGTCCTCGAGTGCGGTGTGTCCGCGCTTCATCGCCATCAGAATGCGGTCCGAGCCGCTTTGCACGGGCAGGTGCAGATGGTCTACCAGCGCGGGTATTTCGGCGTAGCAGGCCACGATTGCATCGGTGAACTCGACCGGATGCGACGTGGTGTAACGAATCCGCTCGATGCCCGGCACCAGATTCACCAGGTGCAGCAGCTCGGCGAAATCAACGATTTCGTCCAGGTGGTTACGCCCACGAAAGGCATTCACGTTCTGCCCGAGCAGGTTGACCTCTTTGACACCGCGGTCGGCCAGACCCGCAATTTCAGCGATCACATCGTCGACCGGCCGCGAGACCTCCTCGCCGCGGGTGTAGGGCACCACGCAAAACGTGCAGTACTTGCTGCAGCCCTCCATGATCGACACAAACGCAGTAGGGCCCTCGACATTGGGCTCGGGCAAGCGATCAAATTTCTCGATCTCGGGAAAGCTGACATCGACGACAACGGGCTCTCCGCGGCGACGATCATCGATCATCTCCGGTAGTCGGTGCAGGGTTTGCGGACCAAAGATCAGATCGACATAGGGCACCCGCTTGCCGATTTCTGCGCCTTCCTGGCTGGCCACACAGCCGCCAACGCCGATGATTAGATCAGGATTCTTCTGTTTCAGGTGCTTCCAGCGGCCCAGCTGATGAAAGACCTTTTCCTGCGCTTTTTCCCGGATGGAACAGGTGTTGAGCAGCAGCACGTCTGCCTCGTCGGCTGAGTTGGTCTGCTCGAGACCGTGACTGGCCCCCAGAAGGTCGGCCATCCGCGCGGAATCATATTCGTTCATTTGGCAGCCGTGTGTCTCGACGAACAGCTTTTTGGTGCCCGGATTGCTCATCTTTTGTCTATGTGCCCTGCCACGCGCGGTGACTCAACAATGGCCAAGGGCGCGGAGTATAGCGCCTGCGGGCCTGGTTTTTGCCCCGAGGTGGAGCTTTGTGCGTAAAGTGTTAACATTCGGCCCCTTTTTTAGCACCCCATCTGTTCATCGGGAGCCCGCATGTCGTCTCAGCCTATGTACAAAGTCATTTTCCATAATGGTGGCCAGGTCTACGAGGTTTTTGCCCGTCAGATCTACCAGAGTGATATGTGGGGTTTTGTCGAGATAGAAGAGCTGGTGTTTGGTGAGCGCTCCCAGATTCTGGTCGATCCCGGCGAGGAGAAGCTCAAGAACGAGTTCTCGGGTGTGAAGCGAAGCTACATTCCCTTGCAGTCCATTGTTCGCATCGACGAGGTGGACAAAGAGGGCGCGGCGCGCATCTCTGAAGGTGGCGGTGCCAAGATCGCCCCGTTTCCCGTGACACCGCAGCCGGTAGCGCCCTCTCAGGGCGACGAGTAGGCCCGCCTCCGGTTGCCGGGCTGCTATTGTCTCTCAACTGCTTGAGCCCGCACATCACTCAGCTTCCTCAACGCTAAGAATCGCTTAGCTTGGTCACCACCGTGCATGTCGTGAGGGCGCTGGTGACTTCTTGGGAATCCCGTCACCGCTGGTTTTGGTCAAAGACAGCTGATGATGATTGAATCTCCCGTGTTCGAGCGGCGCCGGCCTGAAAAGCCGAGTCTCGGTCACTGGCGCAACAGCGTGCAATACCTTGAATTAGACCATCCTTGACCCCATATGCCCCTGACCAGGCAGCGGTGCTGCAGGAGCGGAGGGGCAATGGACAGGGAAGATGACATTCAGTGCGACGGCGAGGTACTGCCACCCGAGGGTGCGCCGTCAGCAGACTACGACGGGGCAACGCCGGCTGTCGCCGACGATGTACTGCCCGATACGCTCGTTTTGTTGCCTCTACCCGGCCGTCCCTTTTTCCCCGGACAAGTTCAGCCGGTCTCGTTTAACCCTGATAACTGGCAGGCAACATTGGATGCCATCGCGCAGCAGGGTTCCGGCCTTTTGGGTCTCGCCTTTGTCGACGAACCCGACCCCGGGAAAGCGACTGGGCAACAATTCCCGACCACCGGCTGCGTCGTGCGACTGCACCAACCGCCGATGGCAGAGCATGGGGGGCAGTTTCTGGCGCAGGGACTGCGTCGTTTCCGCATTTTGCGCTGGCTCAATGAGCAAGGACCTCTGGTGGCCCAGGTCGAGTACCCCCGGAGTCAGGGTGACCGGGAGAGTGACGAGATCAAGGCCTACGCCATGGCGGTGATCGCTGCAATCAAGGAATTACTGCCCCTGAACCCGCTTTACAGCGAAGAACTCAAACAACATATCGGTCAATTCAATCCCAGCCAGCCCAGCTTATTGGCGGACTTTGCGGCGGCGCTGACCACAGCAAACGGCGATCAATTGCAGGAGATCATAGAGACGCTACCGCTGACCCAACGCATGACGAAGGTGCTGGAGCTTTTGAAGCGCGAGAAGGAGGTGGCCACGCTGCAGGGACAAATCAGCACCCAGGTGAACCAGAAGGTCTCTGCGAATCAGCGCGAATTTTTTCTGCGTGAACAGATGAAGGTGATCGAGAAAGAGCTGGGGATTTCCAAAGACGACAACACCTCGGACCTCGAGCGCTTCCAGCAGCGGCTTGAAAATTTACACCCGCCGCAAAAAGTACGCGACCGCATCGAGGAAGAATTCAGCAAACTGAAGCTGCTCGAGTCAGGGTCCCCCGAATATGGTGTGACCCGCAACTACCTGGACTGGGCGACCTCCGTACCCTGGGGCGTCTATTCAGAGGACAATCTGGATCTGAAGCAGGCGCGTGCCGCGCTCGAGGCGCACCACGATGGGTTGGATGACGTGAAGGCCCGCATCACCGAGTTTCTGGCAGTAGGCGCCTTTAAGGGCAGCATTGATGGCTCCATCCTGTTGTTGGTGGGCCCGCCGGGCGTGGGCAAGACCAGCATTGGCAAATCTATTGCCGCGGCATTGGGTCGCAAGTTTTATCGATTTAGCTTAGGCGGTATGCGCGACGAGGCAGAGATCAAAGGCCACAGGCGCACCTATGTCGGAGCGATGCCCGGCAAGCTTGTGCAGGCACTAAAAGAGGTCGAAGTGGCCAACCCTGTGATCATGCTCGATGAGATCGACAAGATCGGGGCGTCTTTTCAGGGCGACCCGGCGTCTGCCTTATTGGAAGTGCTCGACCCTGAACAAAACAGCGAGTTTCTGGACCATTATCTTGATCTGCGGGTGGACCTGTCGAAGGTGTTGTTTGTCTGCACCGCCAACCAACTCGACACGATTCCCGGGCCGCTTCTCGATCGCATGGAAGAAATCCGTCTGTCGGGGTACATCGCCGAGGAAAAACTGGCGATTGCCAAAAACCACTTGTGGCCAAGGTTGCTCGAGCGCCACGGTGCCAAACCCAGTCAGATCCGCATTAATGACGCCGCCATTCGTTTGGTTATCGATGCGTATAGTCGGGAGGCAGGCGTGCGGGGATTGGAAAAGCGGCTGAGTTCATTGGTGCGAACGTCTATTTTGAAAATGGTGGAGGAAGACACCAAGCGGGTGCGCATTGGTAAGCGAGAGGTCGAGGAGATTCTTGGTCAGGCTCGATTCAAACCCGAGCGCGCCCAGCGGGGCAGAGGGGTGGTCACGGGGCTCGCATGGACCGCCATGGGCGGGGCGACACTTAGCATTGAGTCTTCCAAGATCCACACCCTGAACCGGGGCTTCAAGCTGACCGGTCAGCTCGGCGATGTGATGAAAGAGAGCGCCGAGATTGCCTACAGCTACGTCGTTGCACATTTACGGGTATTCGGTTGCGAGACAGACTTTTTTGATATGTCGATGGTGCACCTGCACGTCCCCGAGGGGGCGACGCCCAAGGATGGGCCGAGTGCCGGTATCACCATGGCGACTGCG
>CAXEVD010000234.1:0-3864 GCA_963999395.1 uncultured Halieaceae bacterium | reverse complement strand
TGAACATCAATGGCCGTGACTATCATAACCACTTGGATGGCTATGATTTCCTGCCTTACTTCACGGGTGAAGCTGACCGCGGCCCACGGAATACCTTTTACTACTGGAGCGACGATGGGTTATTGACCGCGATGCGGGTTGGCGACTGGAAGGTCGTCTTTGCCGAACAGCGCGCCAAGGAATTTGATGTGTGGCGAGAGCAATTCCAAACGCTGCGGATTCCCAAGGTGTTCCATTTACGGCGCGACCCTTTCGAACGGGCCGACGAGCACTCCAACACTTACAACGACTGGTGGGTTCGCACAGCACTGCCGCGTTTGACGATGGCGCGGGTGCAGCTACAGGGTTTTCTCGAGACGCTGAAGGTGTATCCGCCCCGTCAGCGCCCTGCGACCTTTACCATTGATCAATTGATGGAGCAGCTATACGAACGCGCCGAGTAACGGCCTCGAGCGCTGACTGAGAAATAAAAAATCGAGCTGGAAGGCTCGCTTTCTTGGTTGAGGGTCTTGTGGGCGATCAATGCGCGCCGGACGGGTCGACCTCCCAGCTCTCGGTGAGGAAGGCGTGTACCACGCCGCCATCTACCGCGATGGTCTCGCCCACAACGTAGTTACCTGCGCGCGACGCAAGGTAGATGGCCACGCCCGCCATGTCCTCGTCATTACCGATGCGGCCCGCTGGCACGTGCTGGCCCACGATATCGCCCAAATCCCGCGCTGCTTTATTCATCTCAGAGGCAAACGCGCCGGGTGCGATACCTGTGACCAGAATGCCGTCTTTCACCAGTCGCGCTGCGAGTCGCTTGGTCAGGTTGATGACCGCCGCCTTGGAGGCTTGATAGCTATAGGTTTCCCAGGGGTTCAGCCGCAGGCCGTCGATCGAGGCGATATTAATTACCTTTGCTGGCTGCTCATCTGATGCGCCGGCTTTCAGCAGGCCGTGCATTGCCTGGGTCAGGAAAAAGATTGACTTCACGTTGAGGTCCATGACCTTGTCCCATCCCGCTTCGGGAAAGGTTTCAAAGGACTCGCCCCAAGCGGCGCCTGCGTTATTTACGAGAATATCGATGCCGGATTCATGCTCGGCCATTGTGGCGGCCAGGGCCTTGCAGCCGTCGACGGTAGAGATGTCCTGCGGTACGGCAATACAGTTGGGCCCCAACTCTTCGGCGACGGCCTCGCAGACGTCCGCTTTGCGGCTGGAGATGTACACCTTGGCGCCTTGAGCAATAAACCCGGTGGCGATCATCTTGCCGATGCCCCGGGAGCCGCCGGTGACCAGCGCGGTGCGCCCAGCCAGAGAAAAGAGAGATTGGGTATCCATGAACAAAATCCTGTGTGAGGAGGTGGGAAGAGCCGAAGCTCAATTGGCACGGATTATGCCATAAGTGATAGCGTCCTCAGCCTACCGACGCGCTGTCACCTGCCAAAATTGGCCGTCGAGGGTCATGCCAGCGTCTTCGCTGTAAAAGGGGGCGACCGCATCAGCCACTTTGTCACGAACCGGCTGCTGTAGGTCCTCTGGCGCCTCGCGCACCATCTGGGCGATCGGGCCAATCTGAACCAGCCGCTCGACAATATCGTTAAGGCTCAACCCGCGTCCGAAGGTCAATGGCTGTTTTAGCGGCGTCACGGCGACGTTCCCAAACCCCGCGCTGGTCAGCACGTCCGTAACATAATCAGCCTCCTCAAACGCGAAGGGACCCGGGGTGCGCGGCGGCATCTCGGGGGGTGCCGGCAACAGCTCGAGGGCCGCCATCACCGGTAAGGTCATGAACGGGTTCACGGCGCGAGGTTGCCAGCAGCAAAACGCGAGACGGCCTGATGTTCGCAGAGCGCTCCAGATATTGGCGAAGGCGGCGACCGGGTCTTCGAAGAACATTACGCCAAAGCGCGAGAAGACCACGTCATAACGCTCTGGTTCAAAAGCGTGGGTTTGCGCATCTGCCTCGACAAACTGAATCGAGCTGTGTTCAGCCGCCAAGTGACTCGCAACGGCCAACATGGGTGTGGAGATATCGACTCCGGTTACCGAGCCTTCTGCTCCAACCCGCTCGGCGAGGCTTAGCGAGGTGTGGCCACAACCGCAGCCAATATCGAGGACGTGTTCCCCGGGCTGGGGCGCCAGTGTGTCCATCACAGACTCACCTAGTGGCTGCAACATGGCTTCCATGAGCGCGTCGTGGGGGACCCAGTTGTGACCCGTCTCGCCGTTCCAGAATTCGATTTGTGTGGCGTTATCTATCGTCATGTCAGCCTCAGAGACTCAGAGGTGAAGAAATTCAGAGATCTATGAAAACAGAGATTGAGGGATTTATAAATTCACAGGTTCGAAGTTTTAAAGCTTGAGAGTTTTCAAGGTTAAGAAGCTCAGAAGCTCAGAAGCTCAGGGGTTTAGAGACTCAGAGACTTAAGGACTGCGGGATTGAGAGTTTTAGAGGCTCTGGGGTTCAGAACCTCAGAGGTTCATGGGCTCAAGGCTTCGGCAAGATGCCGATCGCCTCGGTTTCCAAACTGCCCAGATACAGCGTGCCGCCACAGGGTGTGACACCGGTGATGTAGTGAAAGGGATTGTCCTGATCCTGCAGGTTATGAATAACCTCGCCCTCAAGGTTCACGCCAACAACAAAGCTCGCGGGCTGGGCGGCGGCTTCGAGCCAGGGGATGGGCAGGAAGGACAGTAGCGCCCTCAGTCGCGGCAAGGGGGCTAGCAAATCTATGCTCGCGCGCAGTGAAGGCATGGCAATCCAAAAGGTGTCCTCGCCGTCAAAACGGATGTTGTCCGGCGTACCCGGCAACTCGTCGACAAAGACATCTCGCTGGCCAGCTTTTGCGCCCTTCAGCCACAGCCGGTGTACCCGGCCCATGCCGGTCTCATTGACCAGCACATAGTCCTCGTTGGGGCCCAGGGTCACGCCGTTGGCAAAAAAGAGGCCGTCCATCATGACCTCGGTCTGTTGCGTTGCCGGGTCATAGCGGAGCAGTCTGCCGGTGCGGCTACCTTCAAAAAAGTCGAGTGCCACCTGTGTGTAGTCAAATCGCTGGCTGGCGTCGGAGAACCAGATGCCCCCGTCGCTGTCTACATCAAGATCGTCGACAAAGCGCAACGGTTCCCCGTCGAGCTCAGTAGCCAGCAGGGTAATCGCGCCATTGGCGTCCATATGGAGCAAGCCGGCCATGGAGTCAGCAATCCAGAGGCCGTCCTGCCCATCGGGTCTCAGACCGAGCGGCCGCCCGCCCGTATTGCCTATCTCCAACCACTCCAACCCCGTGTCGGATCGCAACACGGCACCGCCATCGAGACTGGTATATAACCTGCCCTCGGCATCACAGGCTACGTGCTCGGGGGCAGTGCCGACTGGGACCTCGGTAATCGCCGACAGCGCCCGATTGGGCGCAAATACGCCGGTCAACCCGGGGTTAGGGGGCGGGGTCCAAATTACGGCACTCACAGGCGCCCATTGAGGTAGCAAAAACAGGGCGCCCAGCCCCAGAGCAATGAGGCTGATCGCAACTGTCGCGGTGCGTTTCACAGCCCGAGACCTCGGTCACATGCCATCCGGCGTGGTGCTGGGGGGTGGTTCTGAGGTTGACGCGCAGCCCATGCTCAGCAGGAGGGTCAGGGCGCTCGCAATAGCAATCGTTTTGTTCATGGTGTCTATCCTCTTCATCGATCCTTGATAGGGAGCCGCGTTCGGGCACTGTTTAACCTTAATGTGCCAGAAGGCCTCCCAAGGGGCACCCTTTATAGCCTATTTGTCGTGATCTGCTAATGGTGACAAGTCGAGCCGCGATGCGATCGGCGTTTTTTCTGCGGTGGCAAGCAATTTCAGAGCGCGGAGGCATTGTGGTGGGGCGTTCT
>CAXEVD010000233.1:0-3881 GCA_963999395.1 uncultured Halieaceae bacterium | reverse complement strand
TTAATTCCTAGATCTTCAGAAATAACCTGACCAACACCGACCAGGCAGAGGTATCCGGCGTCTTCGGTTCTATCGACTTCGATATCACCGACAACCTGACCGTTATTCTGGAGGGCCGCTTTGTTGAGGACACCCTGATCAAGGGTAATTCGGTAGCCGGTACCGGTGACACGCGTCTCGAGGAGGAGTTTGACGACTTCCTGCCGCGAGCGATTCTACGCTGGACACCTTCTGACAACACCACGCTCTATGCGAGCTGGTCTGAAGGTCAGATTGCAGGTGACTTCAACACTTTCTACGCACAGGCCGATGACCGCGAAAAGGCGCAGTACATTGCGCAAGACTCCACGGTTGCCGAGCTACTGGATGCCGAAACACTGGAAGCGATCGAGTTTGGTTGGAAGCAGCGCTTCTGGGATGGTCGTGGTCAGATGAATATCGCGGTCTACATGCAGACCTGGGAGAACATCAAAGGCCGATCTTCCTTCTTGATCAACGAGACCTGCCGCGCCGCTGATATGGGTAGCGCGCAATGTCCCGACGGCACACTGGGCCAGCCCAAGGGAACCTATCCCGCTGATGGTAGTGACCCCGTACCTTTCTTCAACTCTCGAAACATCCTGATTCCGGGTGATGCCGATATTTGGGGTGTGGAGTTTGAGGGTAAGGCAGCCATCACGGATCGCACAGAGGTCGGTGTCAACATCAGCTACATCGAGTCCGAGTACGACGACTACACCTTTAACTTCGTCGCACCGATTGCTGGCTTCTCGCAAATGTCTGGCAACCAGACACCGCGCCAGCCAAAGAACACCATGAGTGCCTATGTGTCTCATGACTTCTCACTGTTTAACCAGGGCGGCTACTGGCGTCTGGATTGGTTCCACCAGGGCGAGTCCTATGTGGATGAGTCCAACCTGGCCAAGCTGGATTCCTACAACCTGTTCAACCTGCGCATTGGTCTTGAGTGGGAGAACCTGATGGCAGAGCTCTTCGTCATGAACCTGACCGACGAGGAAGCCTGGCAGACCGGTGCTCGCTGGACCGACTTCTCCAGTCCGTCGCAGTTTGCTTTCCTGACCGCCAAGCAGGGCGTTGCCGTCTCTCCGCTGGACAAGCGCGAAGTCGGCCTGCGGGTGAACTGGAAGTTCTAAGTTTTAGCGTTGTGGCTTATAGGCCGGGGCAACCCGGCCTTTTTTATGCCTGACAGAAAAGTCGATCGAACTTTGATCTGCGAAAAAGCAAAAGGTTGACCGCTGGGTGATGAGTTGGGCTGGGCGGCTCAGTTAGTGGTAGCACCGGTACTTAGACATCTTGCCCACGCCAGCATTGAAGGTATTGGTCGGATCCAGCTCTCGATAAAAGGCCGCATGGTCGGGCTCGGCGTAATACAAATGCCCCACGTTGTGCTCAGCGGGGTACTTGGCGCCGATGCCGTCTAGTAAAGACATCATGCGCTCTTTGACCGCCTCCGGGTCCACACCCGCTTTGACCACGAAGTCCCAATGGAACACGTGGCACATAAAGTGCCCGCCGCGGTAGGGCGCTGCAAACTGGTCGAGCAGATCCTCGGGCAGGAACTCATACCACTGCGTATAGTTTCTGGGCAGCGCCACATCGAACGCCAAAATGCCATTGGTCTCTTTGGCATGAATCAGGTTGTATCGGGCCGGCGATCCGCCTGCAACCATGCGGTGCAGTAACGCCGCGTCACCCTCTTTGGGCGAGCACTCAAAAAAGGCGCCCGCATCACCCGCGCTGGTGACCTCATGCAACACCTGCCGGATCTCAGCAATGGCTGTGTCCGCACCCACCAAAATCAGATGGTGCTCGTAAGTCTTGCGGTACTCACGCATTCGCTTGGGTAAATGATCTGGCCACCACTGTGCCAGTCGCTGCAGCAGATGGTCAGCGGGACGATTGGGGAGGCCCGGTATCTTCTCAAGCCAGCGATCAAGCGCTGCCTTGATGCGATAGAGCCGCGGCAAGAAATCGGTACCCAAGTACTTGATGAGCAGAAACGTGTCCTTGCAGTAGCGGTCGGCCCCATCGAACCAGCTCTGGTGCATATACTCACCCATCTCGGGGAGCTCGCTGCACTCAGAAAGCAAGCGCCGGCGGATCTCGTTGAGCTGCTCGGGGTCATTGGTGCCCACATAGAACACCTGCTCCGCCTTGGGCTTGTCAAAGGTATCGACCCGCACCGCAAAGACCGCCAACTTGCCCGCGCTGCCGCTCGCCTCGTGAAGCCGGCGCTGGTCCGCATTGAATCGGGAAGGCGTTGGCTCGTTGATCTCGCGCACGCGCTCAATGTACTCGGGGTCCGAGGCCAGGCCACCGTCGAGGGTTGCAGTTTCCAAATCAAACCGACCCGCGTCGAGGTTGCCCAGTATCTCCTCGGGGGTCTCTCCCAACTCAATGCCCAAGTGATTGACCAGCTCAAGCTCACCCTGCTCGGTGAGCCGGGCAAATAACGCGAGCTCGGTGTAGGCCGGCCCCCGCTTAACCAGGCTGCCGCCCGAGTTATTGCAGATGCCGCCGATGACCGAGGCACCGATACAAGAAGAGCCGATCACCGAATGAGGGTTCTTGCCGAAAGGTGCCAGCATTTGCTCGAGTCGATACAGCGTGCCACCGGCGTATACCAAGGCTTGTTGCGCATCGCACAGGGGCAGGCAGGTATCGAGTTTGAGGGTGCTGATAATCACGATTTCGCGATCGTAGTCGTCCCCATCCGGTGTTGAACCGCCAGTGATCCCTGTATTGGCGGCCTGGCAGATGACGATGCAGTCAGCCGCCACAGCGGCCTTGAGTATCTTCCAGAAAGCCAGCAGCGAAGCGGGCTCAAAGACCGCCAGGGCCGAGCCCTGACCAAAGCGAATGCCCGTGGTGAAGCGCTTGATCTGGTGCGCCTCCCGCAGCACCCGCATATCGGGCACTTCGGCGGCGAGTTCGTCGATCCAGCGAGTATCCATGGGCTTAGTCAGTTGTCAGTTAAGGCGGCATCAGCGCCGCAAGGCGCGTCCCCGGAAAACCGGGACTTCAGATTACTGAATACCCCAGGCGATGCCGCGCCGGAGTAACTCGTAGAATGTCGGCAGATCCCAACTGCCCCGCTCGAGCTCCGGATATTCCTCGACTAAAGGCTGCATGTCATAGGTAGACCTGCAGTGCCCAAGAGTGAAATACAGCACTGTGCCTTTCTCGTAATCACGCAGATACATCACTGCGTGCTCTTTGTCTTCCTCCCATTCACCATCCTGGAAGGCGTCTACCTTGCCCGTCCACCGGGTGTGCAGCAGCACTTCGCGCTCACCGTGATACTCAGAGAGGTAGAGTTCGTCACCGCGCGTCTCAAAAGCCTCTATACCCGCCATCATGGGATGCCCGGGCGCAGTGACCTCGACTTGATAAGGCTCTACCGGGGGGTGCGACAGGAATTGACTCCCCAGTACCTCCATAAAATCGGGGTGATCCCGCGGTGCGCGCAACAGCGGCGGGTCGTGGCTTAACCACTCGAGCACCGAGTTAGTGGCATGTAGCGCGAACCACTTACCCCCATTCTCCACATAGGATTTTAATTTAGCCTGACCTGCGGCATCCGGCACCTCGTCACAGGTATAGGTCACGAGCAGATCAGATTCACACATCGCGTCGACGTCGCTGTAATCGTTGGCGACCTTGACCCGGATCACGTCATGCTCCGCCAGGAGCTTGAGCAGCTCCAATCGCGCAAAATCGAAGTCGTGGTATTTGCCACCCACTACCAGATAGACGTCTTTTCTTTTGCCAGCCATCAGTTGTCCTCTCTTATTCCCTCAAGGCGTGAGCTCTTCGTCCCACCCTGCCACTATAAAAGTCTCTTTAGCGCGCTGAACCGT
>CAXEVD010000232.1:0-3907 GCA_963999395.1 uncultured Halieaceae bacterium | reverse complement strand
AGTCCCCAGCACGCCGGCTGATTCCTCTATCGGGGTGATGAACGGTGTCGCAAGGGTCTGCGACAACGCCGGTGTGGATCCCTCTGAAATCGCGCAGGTGATGCACGGCACTACGGTCGCAACGAATACGGTGCTGACCGGAACGGGCGCTAAAGTCGGATTGGTGACCACTAAAGGCTATCAGCAGGTACTGCAGATCGCGCGTTCCTATGTGCCCGGCGGCCTGGGTGGTTGGGTAATCTACAACAAGAGCCAACCACTGGCTCCGCTCTCGTGCACGATTGAGGCAGACGAGCGTATGAGCGCTGACGGCTTGGTGGTGCGTAAGTTGAACAAGAGCGCACTGACCAAAGAGCTGAAAAGGCTCAAGAAAGAAAACATCGAGGCGTTGACCATCTCGCTGGTGAATTCCTACGCCAATCCAGCCCACGAAAAGGAAGTCGAGAAAATCGCCAAGCAGGTGCTGCCCGGTATTCCGGTCTCGCTCTCCTACGACGTGGTGCCTGAGATGCAGGAGTATGAGCGCACCATCACAACGGTCGCGAACTCCTACGTCCGTCCCAAAGTGGCCGCTTATGTGAAGAGCCTTGAGCGCAAACTCAAAGCCAAAATGAAGGATGTGAAGCTCCATATCCTCCGCTCTGACGGCGGCATGGCCTCGGCCAAGGTCGCCCAGTCCCTGCCAGTGAATCTGCTGATGTCGGGGCCCGCCGGTGGTGTATCCGGTGCAGTCTGGGTCGCTAAACAGGCGGGCTTTCAAAACTTATTGACCTTCGATATGGGCGGTACCTCTACCGACGTCGCATTGGTGCAGGACAGCAACGCACAGCTGCGGCGGGAGACAACGGTTGGCGACGTGACTGTGAGAGCATCCTCCGTGGACGTGCGCACCGTCGGTGCCGGGGGCGGCTCGATCGCTCATGTGCCCGAGCTGACGGGTGCCTTGCGCGTTGGTCCGGAAAGTGCAGGCGCCGAACCTGGACCGGCCGCCTACAATAAAGGCGGTGATTTGCCGACCGTGACCGACGCCAACGTGGTGCTTGGCTACTTGCCCAGTGAGGTGCGACTGGGTGGTGATATGGAGATCCGCAAGGACCTAGCTGAAAAGGCGATCAAGCCGGTTGCCGAAGCTTTGGGCATTTCGGTAAAGCGCGCAGCGGCGGGCATCATCGATATTGTGAACGAGAACATGTACGGCGCACTCCGACTGGTGTCTGTAGAGCAGGGCTTTGACCCCCGCGACTTCGCACTGATCGGTTTTGGTGGTGCGGGTCCGCTGCATGCCAATGCTCTCGGCAAGCTGATGAACAGCTGGCCGGTGATTATTCCCCCCGGTCCGGGCGTGCTCTGCGCTTATGGGGACGCGACCACGCGCGTGCGCGACGAAGCGTCGCGAACCTTTATCCGCCGTTTCGCCAATATCTTGCCCTCGGAGCTGACAAAAACCTATCAGCAGCTTGCGAATAAAGCGCTCAAAACGCTGGAAAAAGAGGGCGTACCTAAGGCGCATCGTGCGGTTACCTATCAAGCGGATATCCGATATGCCGGGCAGGGGCTTACCCTGACGGTAGACTTCGACCTCAAAAAGCTCAAGTCCAAGGGCTTGTCGGTGATTGGCGATCCCTTTGATGAAATGCATCGCCAGTTATTTACCTTCGCGCTCGACGCGGACAAGGAAATTGTGAATGTCCGAGCAGTGGCGCAGGGTAAGAGCGCAGAAATCGACGCGAAGAAGGTGACTGGATCGGGCAGCCGCACGCCGGTTGCAGCCTCCAAGATCGGGACTTCGAAAGTCTTTATGGACGGCAAGAATCTGGAAGCAAACCTTTACCGACGGGATAAACTGAAAGCCGGTAACAAAATCGACGGACCTGCGATCGTACTAGAGATGGACTCGACCACGGTTATCCTGTCCGGGCATACCGGCAACGTCGACAAATTCGGCAACATCCTGATAGCACCGTCAGCTTGAGCGAAGGGAGATAACAATGCCTGCAACAATCGTTGAGACCAACACCAAGAAATTCAAGCGTAAGGATATCGACCCAATCACCCTCGACATCATCGAAAACGCGATGATGAACGCCCGCTACGAGATGGATGCGGTCGTCTTTCGGACGGCGATGTCGCCGGGGATTCGTGAGCAAAACGACATGTTCCCGATGATCGCCAATTTGGAAGGCAAGATGGTGGTCGGCCAGTTCGGTAGCTTTATCCACGGCTTCAAAGAGGCCTACGACGGCACTATCGAAGAGGGTGACCTGTTTCTGACCACCGACCCTTACGCATGTAACGGCGCGATCAGCCACATTAATGATTGGCTGTTACTGCGGCCAATCTTCAAGGACGGCCGGCTGATTGCCTACGCCGCAATGTTCGGCCATATGACGGACGTGGGCGGGAAGGTGCCGGGCAGTCTGCCAACCGACGCACGGGAGATTTTCGAGGAGGGTATTCGCGTACCGCCCCTTAAGATTTTCAAAAACGACGAGCTGCAGAGTGATGTGCTGAATTTGATTCTGCACAACAGCCGCATGCCGACCTGGAACCGCAGTGACTTTAACGCCCTGGTTGCCGCGATGCGGACCGCTGAAAAGCGCGTCATCGAGATGGCGGACCGCTTTGGTGACGATGAGTATTACTCAGTTCTGGACGAGTTGTTGGCCCGTAACAAGCGCGCTATGGCGAGGTTGATCAAGGACACCGTCCCGACGAAAAAGCAGCACTTTGAGGACTATATTTGTGATGACGGTCTGGGTATGGGCCCGTATCGCATCAAGTGCTCGATGTGGCGTGACAAGGATAAAGTTATTTTCGACTTTGACGGCACTGACCCGCAGTCGATTAGCTCGATCAACTTCTATCTAAACGAAGAGATGTTCAAGATGTTCTGCGGCGTTTACATGATCATGGTGTTTGATCCCCAGATTATGTTTAACGACGGTTTTTATGACCTGATGGAGGTGCGGATTCCCGAGGGCACGCTACTGAAGCCGCGTGAACCCGCGGCACTGTCGTGTCGTACCCACGCTCTAGGTAGGATTTTTGACGTCTTGGGCGGTCTGCTGGGTCAGGGAGATCCCGACTTCCTAGCGGGTGCTGGCTTCTCTGACAGTCCGCACTTTATGTATTCGGGCTACGACAAGAATGGCGAGTGGTATCAGCTCTACTCCATTGGCTTTGGTGGAATCCCCGGCAAACCCTCAGGTGACGGGCCCGACGGGCACTCGCTGTGGCCCAGCTTTACCAACGTACCTAACGAGTTCCTCGAGAGTTACTTCCCGCTGCGGATCGAAGCCTACGAGACGATCACTGACAGTGGTGGTGCGGGCTATAACCGAGGTGGTAACGGCCTGCGGATGGGCTATTGCTTCCTGGAGCCGGGCACTATCTCTATCCACGATGACCGTTGGCTGACCTATCCATGGGGCGTAAACGGTGGTTTGCCGGGACGTCGTTCGGAGAAGATTCTCAAGCGCGTTGATGGCAGTGAAGAGATGATGCCGAGTAAGTGTGACCGGATTGTCGTTAACGCTGGAGACATCCTCTACTTCAACACCTGGGGCGGCGGTGGCTGTGGCGACCCTCTGAAGCGCGAAACCGAGCGCGTGGAGTTTGATGTGCGTGCGGGTCTGGTGTCGGTTGAGGGCGCCAAGCGCTATGGCGTGATGATGAATGCCGATCACACGGTTGACGAGAAAAAGACTAAAGCGCTCCGCGCTAAGATGGCCAAGCAACGCGGCAAGGTCAAAATGTTCGACCGCGGTGGCGACATCGCCGAGCTGAAAAAGCGCTGCAAGAAAGAGACCGGGCTGGACGCACCGCGCCAGCCGGAGTTCCAGGCCTGGGCACTCAAATTCCTTGAGGACCAGCCCAAGCCCAAGGGCCGCATCAAGATGGCGCGCGG
>CAXEVD010000231.1:0-3925 GCA_963999395.1 uncultured Halieaceae bacterium | reverse complement strand
CAGTTTTGCCTTTTCACCAAACGATAGCCGTCGCGTTGAATCAGCGCGCGGATCTGTGCGGCCTGCATCTGCTCTACCCAATGCCGGGCGGCAACATTCCCCTCTGCGCGGGTCAGCAGCACCATCGCCTGATCGACCGGCGCCTGCTCTGCAAACCAGAGCACCTCCTCATCAGCTGACACCACCGTGCCCTGTCGCTTACCCGCGATCAGGGAAGACCTCGCGACGAAGCCCGCTCTCGCGTGGCCCTGCGCAATCAAACCAGTCACCAAATTCACGTTGTCGACGCGCACCACACCTTCCAGCCAGCTGGCCTCAAGTCCAGCGCTCTGAAGCATCGCCCATGCGGCCTCCCCATAGGGTGCAAACGCCGGATTGGCCATGCATACCGATCGCGGATCGAGGGTGGCAAGGGCTTTAAGGGTCGGGGTGGCAGCGCCACTCGGCCACCACAGGCCGAGTTCTCCCACGGCATAAATCTGTTGATTAGTAGCCGACGCCAATCCCTCATCCACCAACAGCTGCGGCCGCCGGCGGTCGGCTGCCATGAATACGTCATAAGGCGCGCCGTTGAGTATTTGACTCGCCAGCTTGCCAGTAGACCCCGCGATCACCTGGTAGCGGTGCGGTGATTCGGCCTCCAGTCGCGCCGCGATGGCCTCGGCGGTATCGCGAAAATTGGCTGCGACCGCAATGCGCGCCTCAGCCGCGAACGCACTGCTCCCACTCCACAAAACGCTGGCCAGTGTGAACCGGCCAAGCAACGCGAGCGCAGGTGAATAGCGCAATCCCTGCAACAACCCGGCACCGCTCACGTCAGGCGACACCTAATTCGTCGAGTCGCTGCATCAGGTACTGCCTGGCGGTGTAGCGTGACGACAGCACGACATCGGGTCGCGGGTGCAGGAAGAGCGGTAGCGACATGCGGCTGACTGCAGGCTGTTCTGTATCGGGTGTGGCCACGCGGTGCGAGGTGGAAGGCAGATAACCACCCGTCGCTTCCTGCAACATATCGCCGATGTTGACGATCAGTTGGCCGGGAGAATGCGGCACGGAAATCCACTCGCCACTGCGCAGTTGCAGCTCGAGCCCAGGGCCGTCCGCAGCAGGCAACAAGGTGAGTAAGTTAATGTCCTCATGAGGGGCCGCCCGCAGGACTGATCGCCCTGTGGGCACAGGCGGATAGTGCAGCACCCGCAGCATCGACTGCTCACTCCCGTGAATCATGTCTCGCAACGGCTCTGTGAGCTCCGCGGTAACGGCCTCGGGCAAACTTCTGGCAATGCAGTTGAGTAACTCCGCACCCAGATCGATGGCCGCAGCAAAATGGCTCACCAGATCCGCCTGCAGCGACTCGGGGCAACGACCCCAGGGATAGAACTGGAAGTATTCTTTGAAGTCGCGCTCGACAAAACCCTTGGCGTGTTCCGCCTCCTCTAGCGAGAAGTAGCCGTCCTGCTTCACGGGATCCATTCTGAAACCCGACGCTTCGCCGCTGGAAAAGAAGGCCAGCCACTCACCATAGATTCTGGCGACACGGTCATCGTTGAGCGGGTGGTCTACGACCGCCGCAAAACCATATTCATGCAGTGATGCCATAAACGCCGCGTCAAACCCGGGGTCAGTGTAGGAAATTTGAGGAAGTGCCACCGGCGCCGTCATCGCCACTCGCTCAAGCCGCGCCCAGCGTCAGGAAGAAGCCTGCCAGCGCGGCACTCATCAAGTTAGACAGGCTGGCCGCAATCAGCGCCCGAAAGCCATACCGGGAAATATCGTCGCGGCGCCCGGGAGCCACCGCACCCAACCCGCCCAGCAAAATCGCGATTGATGACAGATTGGCAAAGCCACAGAGCGCAAAAATGACGATTGCCTGAGAGTGCGGCGACAGCTGGGCTGCCACCTCGCTAAAGGTCACGTAGGCCACAAACTCGTTGAGGATAAATTTCTGCCCGATGAGGCTCCCCGCAAGCTGCGCCTCATCCCATGGAATACCGAGCGCCCAGGCCAGTGGCTGCAGGAGCCCACCCAACACCCGCTCCAACGTCAGCTGCTCGATACCGACCCAGGCAGCCCCCGCTTCCAGCATGCCGTTCACCATGGCAATGAGTGCAATAAACGCCAGCAGCATCGCCCCGATGGCACCGACCATCTGCAATCCATTCATGGCGCCTGTGGCCGCCGCATCAATGAAGTTGATGTATTTCTCGCTGGCCAGCTGCTCTCCCTGCTCGGGTTCCGCAGGCGTATCGGTCTCAGGTTCCATGAGCTTGGCCATCAACAGGCCGCCAGGCGCCGCCATAAAACTGGCGGCCAGCAGATACTCCAATGGCACACCCAGCGCCACGTATCCGGCCATGACAGAGCCGGCAATGGAAGCCATCCCGCCGACCATCACCGCAAACAGCTCGGAGCGCGTCATGCCTGGAATATAGGGTCGTGCGACCAGTGGCGCCTCCGCCTGACCGACAAACACGTTGGCGGCAGCGGAGAGGGATTCCGTGTGACTGGTATGAAGGATGGCGCGCAGCCCGCCCCCCATGATGCGGATCAGCCACTGCATGATGCGTGCGTGATACAGCACGGCGATCAGGGAGCTGAAGAAAATCACGACCGGCAGCACGCTGAACGCAAAAATAAAGCCAAGCGAATCACTCGGGCCCACCAGCCCGCCAAACATGAATTCCATGCCAGCTCGGCTGTAGGACAACAGCACAGCAACGTAGTCCGACGCAGCGGCAAGCGCAGCAATACCCCAATCCGTAAACAAGGCCACAAAGCCGATGGTGACTTGCAGTGCAAATGCCAGAGAGACCGTTCTCAGCCGAATGGCGGATCGATTAGAGGACAGCCCTACCGCGACGGACAGGAGGAGAATGACGCCCAACAGGCTGATCATGAGTGTGGCCCCAGCTGAAAGCGCTACTGTACCGCGCCGACCCGGTTCTGGACACTGGCCTACCAACATCACCGAGGCTAGAAACGGTTTGCATGACGGCGCAACTCAGCAGTGCAAACAGGGGCCCGCAGGCCCGCGGCCGTAATCGATGAGTGATCTCAAATCGACCCGATGCTGGCGAGCAAGCTATCGTCATAGATCAGGCAAGCCGCTCGATCGAATAAATCATGACTGAAGAGACACAAATTGGGAAAAAGAATAGATAAAATTTATTAATTAGCTGCTCAATAGTCCGAATCATCTTGATTACTCCTGTCAAAGGGTGCTTTTAACCCTGTTTTCGAGGCGTAATCTTAGCGATTGTGGCTAGAGTCGTGGCTCTGAAAGCACCTCAATTACTTATTTTATTCATTTAAAAGATGTAAATACTTAATATCATTCTTATTGGTTATATATTAAGGATGCGCGGTTTCATAGTAATAGGGCGAGTCTAAGGTCTGAAGCCGCAGTGGATCAGTCGAACTCGCGCTCCACACCTGCAAGACTCGCATAGATAATCGCGCCGAAGACCGATACACCGGCCGCAGTCAGGAAGACGGCGTCCCAGCCACCGGACAGGTCCTGAATCCAACCCGAGACGAATACAGAGGCACTGGAGGAGACGGCCGCCAGCGTATTGGTCACCCCCATCAGCAGTCCGGACTGGTTGGGCGCAATGTCGAGATGATTGGTGGCGAACCCACCAATGGAGAACGCCGTCAGGGCATTGCTAAGCGTAATCACCGTGACGCTCAGGATGAGCGAGTCAGTCAGGGTGATGCCCATCATCGCCGCCGTGATGCCCACGAAAGCGAGGCTTTGCATGGTGCACCTGACTTTCAGTCGGTCGCGCCCTCTGGCAACCAAGCGGTCGAAGAGCCGTCCCGCCAGTGGCGCCATGATCAGAGATACGATGGTGGGCGCCAGCGCCAGAAAACCGGCAAGCTGCAGATCAGCGCCCAGCTCGCGATTGACAAAGGTGGGGAACCA
>CAXEVD010000230.1:0-3934 GCA_963999395.1 uncultured Halieaceae bacterium | reverse complement strand
ATATATCTTGTGCCTCGTTTGCGGTCGCCAACTCGTAGCCACGCCCGACACCACCGTAGTTAACTACGACTTGGCCATTCGCGAGCTCTGTTACGCCCAGCTTCACCAATTCGGACATCTTGCGCAGGATAGAATCGCGCTCGTCTAAGGTGCCCGGGGGCTGCTCCGAGATGCTGGACTTGCGATTCAGCTGCTTGTTAACAACCAACAACTGATCGGCTAGCGCATTCAATTTATCGACAGACTGCGAAAAGGAAAGCGAGGATTCAGTCGAGATAGTATCTATCTGATTTGAAACATCGTTGAATCGTGCCGCGAGTGTTTCTGCGGAATTCAGAAAATCTGTTTTCAAAGGAGCAGAGCTGGGGTCAGTGCTCAACTGCTCTGCCGCATTGAAGAAATTATCAATTGCGGAAGATACACTCACCGTGTCGGTGCCCATAATATCTACAAGTCGATTTGTATACTCAATGATCGGATCGTTAGCCTCTAAATCACTTATAGCATCGCGCAACGATCGCTCAACAAATTCGTCATAGGCCCTCGCCACGGCTTCGGCCTGAGAGCCCGATCCAAAACTGAAGACGCCTTCCTCGACCGGAAAGCTCTCGCCAATTCTGAGTTCTCGCCTTGAGTAGCCAGGTGTATTGACGTTGGCGATATTATTACTGGTAGTGGACAGCGCCTGCCGATAGGCATTAACCGCCCCGCTACCAATTGCGAGGATATCAACCATCTATCGAGGCCTCGCTTTAGCGCACAGAGGCAAGCGATTGATATGCACTTACCCCCATGCCTTTGCGTACTGTTGCGACTCCGCCCGGGTTCTCTAGTTGCTGAACTAACCAGTCGGTAATCCCAATGCCCTGAGATCTAGCTAGTGACGATGAGAGTTCAGCATCAAACATCTCCTCATAGCTATCGCCAGCACTTGACTCCCATAGCCCACTCTTAAAACCCTCGCCTGCATCACGCATGGACTTCAGCATCATTTGAATGAAGAAAGCTTCAAACTGCTGACCAACTTCTCGGGCTGCTGACATTTGGTCCTTCTCCGCTCTCGCACGCAACTTTGCGAGGCCTTGAAAGTCGCTGTAGCTTGAAACCACATTGTCCATCAAATCACCACCAACTCAGCCTTCAGGCTACCGGCACTCTTGAGTGCCTCCAAAATAGCAATGAGTGATGTCGTCGAGGCGCCACTTTGATTGATAGCATCGACTATATCCCTGAGATCGACAGTCTCGTTAATTAGACCGGCGCCCAAAGTATCTTCAGACACCTCTATTGAAGAATTTGCAACATCACGAGTCTCACCACCTTCGCCGCTGAATGGGCCTGGCTGCGAAACCTCATTCAGGGTCGACACGCTGACATTCACGGTGCCGTGGGACACTGCAGCTGCGGAAATCTTTACTTGTTGATTAATGACTACCGTCCCGGTCCGTGAGTTGATCACCACCTTGGCCGCGGGAATACCGGGTTCCACGTCTAGATTCTCGATCATGCCGACAAAACTAACCCTCTCCGAGAGCCCAACAGGCGCGCGGACCGCAAGGGAGACTCCGTCCATTGCAAAGGCAGTACCTTCACCAAAGACTTCGTTAATCTTCTCGGTGATGGCTGCAGTGGTGGAGAAATCGTTGCTATTGACGTTAAAGATCAGGTGATCGCTCTTATCAAAGGAGTTATCCACCTGACGCTCGACTGTGGCGCCGTCGGGAATGCGCCCCGAGGTTGGAATACCAATCTGTATGCTGGTGCCATTTTGCTCTTCCATGACACCGGTCACGGTCAATGGGCCCTGAGCCACCGCATAGGTCTGACCGTCAATGCCGCGCAGTTCTGTCATCACCAGATTACCGCCGCGCAAACTGGTAGCCGTACCCAGCGCCGCCACATTCACATCCACTACCTGACCTGGCTTGGCGAAGGGAGGCAAAGTAGCTGTAACCATGACGGCTGCGACGTTATCAACCTGAATCGGTCGGCCCCGCGATTGCTGCAAATCATAGTCATCGTAAGGGTTGGTTGTAACGCCCAGACTCTCGAGAATCGCTTTCAGACTCTGCCCTGTGAAGGTCGGGTCCTTACCATCACCAGTGCCTGCGAGACCCACGACCAAGCCATAGCCCACCAACTGGTTACCGCGCACGCCGCCGACATTGGTCAGATCCTTAACCCTGTCTGCCTGAGCCGTGTTCGCCACCAGCGAAATGATGAAGGCGCTGACCCAGATAATAATGTGATTGTGCATTTTCATACGCAGGCGCCCCATTTACAGCGGCCAGTACTTGAATAGCAACTGAGTAATCCAACCCGGCTGAGTTGATTCAGCTAAGTTGCCGGTTCCCCGGTATGAGATTTGTGCCTGAGCCATGCGCATTGACGACACCGTGTTGTCTGGCTGAACATCCCGCGCACGAACAACTCCTCGTATCTGGATAAATTCTGCACCCTCGGTGAGCGAGAGCTGCTTTCGACCCTCAACAATAAGATTCCCGTTGGGTAATACCTCAGAAACCATAGCGGTAATAACGCCTGAAAGCGCATTCGCTTGAGCAGCCGAGCCGATACCCTCTGAACCAATCTCTGCTTCGTTCAGGTCAATATCACCGCGGACATCTCCCCAGAAACCGTTGGGAGACAGCAAAGAATTGGTCCAGCTACTAGAAAGCGCGTCATTCGTTGCAACACGCTCAGTAATCAGCGAAGTGTTTCTCGATGCTTGTGTGGATTCATTTAGGACAACCGTGATGATGTCGCCCACACGCCACTGCCGTTGTCCCTGAAATAGAGACATATGCATGCTGTTACCCAAGATCGAGCCAGTGGGCAAGGCATCAGCGGCTGGCTCAAGCGGCCTGATCGGCGCAAAGTCACTGTTGACTTCCAACGGTGGCTTTGAGGCGCAGGCTGCGAGACCAAAAATCGCAAGCAACAAAGCAATTGTGCGCATCATCGAATCAGCTCATTAAAGATTTTGGTTCAAGAACCGCAACATGCCATCCGCCGCGGAAATCGCTTTCGAATTCACTTCATAAGCCCGCTGGGTTTCAATCATGCTGACCATCTCTGCCACCACGTTGACATTTGAAGCTTCCAATGAGCCTTGCGCCAATTCGCCAAAACCGGCCAACCCTGGTGTACCGACCTCTACTGGGCCACTAGCAGTAGTCTCACGGTAGAGGTTGCGACCAATTGGTTGTAAGCCGGCCTCGTTAATAAAGCGTGAAACCTGAATTGTTCCGATCTGACTGTTACCCCCACCACCCGCTAACTCGACGCTTACTGTGCCGTCGCGACCGATAGTGATAGCCGCTGCATTGTTAGGAATGTTTACTGCGGGCACTAATTGTTGACCATTCGCGGTCACTATCTGACCTTGATCATTGAGTTTGAAAGAACCATCACGCGTGTAAGCAAAAGTGCCGTCTGCCTGAAGGATCTGAAACATCCCCCGACCAAGAATCGCCACATCAAGCGCATTCTCCGTAGACATCATATTGCCCTGCTCGTGCAATTTTTCAGTAGCGATGATTCGAGAGCCTGTACCCATCATTAAGCCAGTAGGCGCGATAGTCTGAGCATCCGCGGAGGCACCAGGCTGTCTAATGTTTTGATATAGGAGATCCTCAAACACCGCTCGATCGCGTTTAAAGGCAACGGTGTTTACATTTGCCAAATTGTTGGCAATCACCGTCATGCGCTTCTGCATTGCGGTCAAACCTGTTTTCGCTACCCAAACTGATGCATCCATCTGACTTTCTCCTTACGACTAGGCGTACCGCATCATCGTGGTACCAGAGTCATCTAATTCCTTCATCTCATTAATCATCTTGATCTTAATTTCAAAAGACCTAGACATATCCATGAAACCAACTAGTTGCTCTGCGACATTAATTGAAGAGCCCTCAAGCGAGCCGGGCTGTAC
>CAXEVD010000229.1:0-3935 GCA_963999395.1 uncultured Halieaceae bacterium | reverse complement strand
GCCAGCGCGACCAGCGGCGGCCAGACGACCAATATCCAATGGCCCGACCAATAAACCGCGTCCATGTAGAGCTGCCACTGCATGAGCCCCAGTAATAATAAAAGTCCAATAATGATTCCTTTCTGACGTTGCTCAACCGTAAGGGCATCCGGGAGAAAGTTAAGGCTAAAGCCGAGCATGAACGTAAAAAGAGTCCCCAGAAGCGAGTCAAGCACCGGCAGTATCACGAGATAATTGTCCACCTCGGCCGTGGAAAAAATCAAGAAACGCCAGGCCAGCGTGATCGATAAGCTGCTCAGTAGTAATACTCGCCAATTGACGAAACCCGCACACCAGCCCAATAAAGGCAGTAACAGATAAAAGGCTAATTCGACCGGTAGCGTCCACCAAACAAGGTTTAGCGGAGCGGCCATGAAAGGTGGCAGGTTCAACCAGAGTAAAAACTGCAGGTGTAGCGTGTTGTAACTGGCCGCGTCTATGAGCCCCGGTATCGAGCGCGCAAGCAACAGCAGAACCAGTAATTCCGCCCACACTGCCGGATAAATTCGCAAAAAGCGGCGTGTCCAGAAATGGCGCAGATATCCCGCAGTGATATCGGCGCGAATCACCTGCCCTCCCAAGAGCCAACCGGAGAGTATGAAAAACAGCGGGACCCCCATCCATCCAAAGCCGATATAGGCAGTGGGGTCGAGGAGAGAATTAGCAGGCACTAAGCTTTGAATTAAGGCTCCAAACGCAGGAAAAAACTGCTCCCAGTGGAATAGCATAACAGCGCAAGCAGCGAGGCCGCGCAGTGAATGGAGCGCTGGATTGAAGTTGGGGAACGCTGAACCGCCCATCATAGTTTTCACCCGCGCAGTTGGGGACTCAGGCGGCAGTGTTAGCCGGCATTTGTGAAACTAGGCTCACAACTCCGGGCCAATCGGAGATTTGCGCCCCAATGCACCATCTGAGGTGCGAGACATCAACTCATCGAGTGCTTCGGTGTGCTCAACGAAACCCTCTAGCTTTCGCTCCCGCGCCTCTATCTGCAACCCTCTTCGGTACTGCGCGGCCCGGATGGGCTTGAGTTCGTCAATAATACGCTTTGCCACTTGTTCGTAGGTTAGTTGCTCTGCGGGGCTGTACTCCACAAGTTGTATGAGATGCACTCCAAACTGCGAAACCACGGGCTTACTAAACTCGCCCGGCATTCTCAGCGCGAAGGCGGCCTCCTCAAATGGCGGTACGGTTTGGCCCCTAACAACCCGAGACATCAACCCACCGTTCGCCGCCGCATTGGCATCCTCAGTGTACTCGCTCACGAGTTTGGTAAAGTCGGACCCAGGTTGCGTAGCCTGATCTAACAAATCGACTGCGATTTCCATGGCTTCCAGTTCTGAGCGATCTCCAGTTCTGATTAACAACGTTCTCAACGAGACAGACTCTGGCACCCGATAGTCCTCTGGAGAGGCAAGATATTGCTCCCTTGCCTCAGCTTCCCAGTCGGTCGCTGCTAACTTATCCTCAACCATTTTTCGCAGGTATCGCTCAATTAACTCCATGCTGATGGCGTATTCAGCCAACCACTCCTTTTCCACCTCACTGAGCAGATCCAGATTTTGCGCCTCTACTGCAAGAAGTTTGATCGCGTATAGATCAGAGAGAGCACTCAGATTCCTTGCGCGTGAGCCGATACCTCCCCCGGCCTCCGGAGGGGCATTTCGCAGATACATTTCGCGATCGAACTCTGTCACCGAAAATTGGCTGGTGGAGTAGTATGTAAGGCTATTGCTATCTTCCGCAGAGGCCGTGATTGCAAGCATTAGCGAGAGACTGAGTGCACTCCAAATTGGGTACTGTGTGCAGCCCAGACGGGCCAACTTACACATATTTTTTTCCTATCCTCACTCAAACGGCAGTTATCGCGCCGCGCAGTCATTATGCAGTGCTGGAACAGCTAACTAACGCTCGATGGTGGCAGAAATGTAAACATTTGCACCCTAGTAGTCATCCTTGGTCCCTGCTGCACTGCGAGAACCATCTCATTTTTGAGAAATAATGAATCCATATCCTTTTCTACTAGTACGGTGAATCCTCCATGCAGGTCTACCAACAGCATTAAAGACCAAGGGCCATAGCGCTCGATATCATTACTTTTCCGAAAAAAAAAGGGGCCAAAAGGCCCCTTTTCGTTGTAACTCGTGCTACATCAGATGCCAGAGCTCGTGATCGATGTTTTATGCTCAGTCGCTTGCCCGTAGCTCATAGCGCCATTTACAACCTTATAAGCGGCAAAGCCGATTGCAGGCAAGCCCTGCCTAGTAGCCCCGCTTCCCAGAGTCATAGACTGGCTGTCGAATGAGATCTTCGCCCAACCCTCAGCGTACGGGTAGCCCAAGAGCGTCTGACCGGCGCTAGCACTCAGCGCACTCCCAGCACCAGCGGCGCCCATTGCGATAACAGACGTCCCGTTACAAATCGAAGTTTCGACGGCGGCAGCCGCGGAGGTTTCACGGTCCCACCGACCGATCGACACAGGTTCACAAGCGGAACTCTCTTCCGAGGATCCGTCCCAGTTGTCAGTGAACGGCGGAACGACGTCAGCCGCAGTTGCTACGTCGACGTGCGCACGCTTGGTGGGGAAAGTGACTACCCAGTCAGTCATGCCGCCAACAATGGGAAGCACCAAAACGTCATTTGATAGTGAATTAGTCTGCAACAAAGCAGAGGTGGCTTCTGCACCGCTACCCAACGTGTAGTCCATCCATGCGCCACCGCTCTGCACAGTAGCAACGCTGGTACCGCTACTGATCGTAGGGCTAGCGCTACTAGGGTTGGTGTGCTGCGCCGACGCACTGAAACCATCAATCGCTGTAGGCTCGAAACCGAACGAGGCCGCCGACTCTACGTTGATATGGTAAGCCACGCCAGACAACCCGCCTGTCGGAGCGCTAACGCCGAACGAAGCGTTTCCTGACCAGGTGCCTGACGCCCAGGCAGTATCGAGGGCAGCACAATCAGCCGGCACTCCCGTCGAATCGTGAGTCGCCGCCGCTGCGTATGTTTCATCAGAAACCACACCCATCTCGATCACTTCGACGTGGCCCGTCAAGCTACGCTCAACCGAGGAATCTGCATCGCCCGTGAACTGGTAGTTAGAGAATGGCTGGGTGCGTGTCGTGGAGCCATCAGCGTTTTCGGTGGCCGTACCTGGGAAATCACCATTGGATGTTCCAAGGGCTGGAACAGTACAGCTGGCGTCACCTGTAATAATGGCCGCGCCGTCGCCATTGGCATCGGGGATAACAGCGAATGCAAAGAGGTCCTTCGGAGACATATACAGGTTGAAGTCGAGCACTGCGTCTGAATTCTTGTACTCAAGGAAGCGAACCTTGACCGCCTTTACCGAATCAGTGGTATTGGTGATGTGGATCCCCGTGGAGTTACCGTTGTCAGCATTGTAGAACGGGAACAACAGGACTTGCCCTGTCTTGCCGGGGTTCACGTACTGCCCAGCGTGTACGGCGGCCGATGTGGCCACGGTTGCCGCCACGGCAAGCGAAATTGTGCTCTTCTTCATTGAATCACTCCTAAAAGTATCAAACGTTTGATATTGAAATGCTGTCTCGCAACCAAACTCCAGCAAACTAGCACGTCTGCAGATACGTGACAATACAACCCACCACTGTCCACCAGCACGGGTGAAAGTAATCTCGATACTTCCAACGGAAGTCGGCGATTGCCGACCTCGTCCCAAGGACACTAATTGTATACGCGAACACGGGATTTGCCACCTCTTTGACGGGCAGGCGACGGGCATAATTCCTTTTTTTTGTGATTTTTTTTTCTATTTGACTTTTTTATTGAATTTTCGATGGCTGAAAATAAAGGCGCTTCGTCAATATTTAATTTGTTGTATTTTATAAATTTATAATATGCCTCAAGTAGCGGTC
>CAXEVD010000228.1:0-3935 GCA_963999395.1 uncultured Halieaceae bacterium | reverse complement strand
GCTGGGGGAACTGAAAGCGCTGCTCCTGTCTGCTCTTCAGTATCAGTTCCCGCGATGGCTGCTCACCCTTTTTGGTCAACAGTGTGACGTCCGCGCCGCCTGACTGCAGTCGGCAGGCAAACAATCCGCCGATCGCGCCGACGCCGAGAACATGCCACCGCTCGCTCATCAGGACTGGCTCGACCCAAGCCATTCGGCAGGCGAGGGCGCTTCATCAATAGCAAAACAACACTGCCACAGCGCCGTCCCCAGCGCCGCGATCTGTTTGCCTGCCATTACCAGCTCTTCGTCCAGCGCGTCGCCAACTACTTCGTTCATCATGATGACTCGCTCACTATCGGGCAGTGCTTCGCAAGCAATGGCGACATCAAAGTAACGGCTCCCCATCGCTGCGTACTCCCAGTCAATCGCGATCAAATGATCGCTGTGAGTCATCAGATTACCGGGGGTCAGATCGTTGTGACAGAGGTAGAGGGTGTCCGCCGCCAGCTTCGCCAGCGCTGTTTCAGCGTCACCCGTTTCCATGGCGGCGCGCCACGGGTCTGCAAGCTGAGCGGGCAGCTGCTTCAGGTAGTGCTCAATATCTGACGCAAGTGCTAGCTGGTGACTGACGCCTGGTAGCGCATGGATCCGGCGGCAGAGCGAGCCTAGGGCCTCACCCGAAGCTGGCTGTGCCGCGGTGTCCGCGCGCTCGCAGATCACGGCCTGTTCCTTTTCATCAGCGTAAACGATGCGGGGTGCTAAGCCGCTTTGTGCTGCCAGAGACCAAACGGTGAGTTCCTGCGAGAACGCCTCATCAGTCAGGCGGGTGGATTGCTGCCTTACCCGGCCGATAAGTTTGGGTGTGCTGAGAATATTGTAAACGCTGTGGCCACTACCTCGCGCCAAGAGAGCCCCCAGTTCCGGAGGGCCAGTGAGTGGTTTTGCCAGTTGCCAGTCCTGCCACCGGTCGAGGCAGTACCTCAGGACGTCTGCATTTGCCATTGTGCACGCCAAGTCCGATAGCCCCAGGCTGCCAGCAGGACGTATCCCGCAAACAGTGTTGCTGTCAGAGAGAGATCCCGTGACAGATATAAGCCAATCGACGCCAGATCGATCGCGATCCAATACAGCCAGTTCTCCAGTAGCTTGCGCGCCACCATCCAGGTGGCAAGCAGTGCAGACACGGTAGTGGCGGCGTCGACAAAGGGCGAAGCGGCATCGGTCCATCGGTCCATGGCGCCGCCGATCAGCACACTGAGGAAGACAAGCGTACTGCAGGCCACCGTGTGTTGCTTCGGCGACCAGGTGCGGATTGCGGTTTGAGATTGATCAATTTTTTGTTGCCAGGCAAACCATCCATAAACTGCCATGGCGATGTAAAACACCTGCAGTGCCGCCTCCAGATACAACTGCACCTGCCAAAAAATCACGATGTACAGTGAGGCGCTGGCGATGGCCGCAATCCAGCAAAGGCGGCGCTGAAAGATAGCCAGTATGACGTAGATCAGTGCCAGCACGACGGCGCAGATCTCCAAAACGCCCACCTCAGCCCTCCGGGCCGATATCCGCAAAGTGCTCCGGAATGAATTTGGCGACCAGTACCTGGCGACCAAACTGGGCGTAGCTGGCGCGCAAGGCCTGCTGGATGGCGCTGAACACGGCTTCATCCTCGCCACTGATTTGCGTGCTCATCGAGTTGGTAACGGCGACCACATCCTGTCCTTTCAGCAACTCATCGATAAAGCCCAGTACTGCTGTTTTAAAATCCTCGCGCAGTGGATAGACGCTCAGTTCCGCAGTCATTTTCATTACCGGCCCTCCGTCAGGTCATAGCGCAGCGACAGACCCACCATACGGGGTTCTCCAAATTGGCGGTAGGGCTCCAGCGCGTACTCTTTCCGCGGGTCATTGCCAAAGGTGCCGAAGCCCCTGACGAAGGTCGTCTCGTCGGTGAGATTGCGGCCCCAGAGGGTCCAGTGCCATCGCTGCCACTGACCCGATAGGCTGGCATTGAGCTGATGGGTTTCCGGCGCCCTCACGTCGTGGCGGTCGGAGAAAAAATAGCTGTCACTACCCGCGACTTCGAGTTGCAGCGAGGCTAGCGCTGATGCCTGCCAGGTAAACCCTGCGGAGTACTGCCAATCCGGCGCTTGCGGCTGGTCGCGTCCCGAAAGATCGGCTCCGGTCGCCGTGATATAGCGATCAAACTGCGCATCGAGTAGGCCGAGGGTCAGCTCTGCCGCCACCCGCCGGGTCGGCCGCCACTGCAGCTCCCATTCGAGCCCGCGGTGTTCACTGGCCGCGGCGTTGTCGGTGTAGTCGATAAAGGCGGTACTGCCATCTGCCCGGGGAATCACCAGAGAGCCCTTGGCCTGTTGGTCATCCCGATCCATGGTGAAAAGCGCCAAACGAGAGCGCAGACCGAACTGTGTCCAGTCAAGCTGCCAACCGAGCTCGAGGCTGAGCAGCGTTTCCTCGTCAAAGACCCCTAGCGCGGCGACGCTGTTCTGATTTTGCTCCGGTAAGGCTTCGATGCTGGCGAGCAACCCCGCATTGGCGCCACCCGCTCTCGCGCCGCGAGCCAATGTTGCGTAAAGCTGGGCGTCGCTGTGGTACTGCCAGCTCAGTCCGAGGCGACCGGTCCAATAGTTGTGGTCAAAGTCTTTTGCGACGCCTGCGCTGTCGCGATATTCGCTGTCTCGTTGCTCCAAGCGCGCGCCCATAAAGCCGGACAGCCGCTCGCCGAAGGTACGATTGACCTGCCCGAAGACGGCGAGCGTTTGGGTGTCAATTTCACTGGAGAAGGGCGTTGGCAAATAGGTATAGCGTCTGCTCAGGTCTTCCGATTCGTCGCGTAAATAGGTTCCGATCACCCATTCTGTGCCATCGGCCTCCGGCGCCTGTAGCCGCCACTCAAGGCTGTGCATTGAACGGTCGCGCAGATATTCGTCGTAGGAGCTGTACTCCCAACCGGGTGCAATCCCGACATGGCTCCAATCTTCATCATAGCTATACGCCGTATCGGTGCTGGCATGGCTCAGTTGCAGCGAGCTGTCCAAACCCAGCAGCATGCTCTGCCAGTTCAAGCGCGCGGCTTTGAGGGTCAGATCGTCTTCTCCGGGTTGATCAGAGAGAGTGGCGCGGGTGTTGTCGAGCGAGAACGCGTCATAGCCATTGTCAACGCGTGTGTAGTAGGCCGCGGCCTCGAGGGTGTGTTTGTCGCGCGCCCAGGTGAGGGTGCCCCGCGCGGTCAGCTCTTCCCGAGAATTGGTGTCGCTACGATTTAGGTAGTCATTATCGACATACCCATCACTCTCGTACTGCTGCACCGAAATGCGGCCGCTCATGCTGTCGGTCAGATTCCCACCCCATCGAGCACCGAGGCGATAGCCGCCCTTATTTTCTATGCCCACTGAGAGGTCGCGCGCGTCCGAATCAGTGCCATTGCTTTGCACAGCGATCAGCCCGGCCAGTGCGTTGGCGCCCATCAGCGTGCCTTGTGGCCCGCGCAGGACTTCCACCTGACGTACATCAAATAGCGTCAATGCGCCGCCAGCGCCGCTCAGATCAATGCCATCCAGCAGGATCCCTACCGAGGGATTGACCGGCTCGACGAACTGGCTGCGCTCACCAATGCCGCGAATCTGAAAAAAACGACTGCGCGAGGCGCCCGAGGAGGCCGCCACGTTAGGCGCCAACGTAATCATGTCCTCAAGATGCGCAGCACCGCGGCGTGACTGAATCTGCTCGGTCAGTACGGTGGCGCTGACGGGGGCAGTGCCGGCATTGAGTAACGTGGCCGTCACAATCACCTCTTCGAGCGTCGGGTCGGCCTCTTGAGCAAATGTAATGCCGGTCCATGCGAGCAGCGGCAGCAGGCAGGCAATGCGAGTAAGCACCGCAGATTGGCTGTCTTCAACTCCAGAGTGTGGGCGTCGTTGTGATGGTGTCAC
>CAXEVD010000227.1:0-3941 GCA_963999395.1 uncultured Halieaceae bacterium | reverse complement strand
GAGTGCGATTCGCTCCCGCCAATACAACCTCTCCGCCACGGCAATTGTGAATATCGTTTTCACTATAGAGATCCGTTAGGCTCGGCACACTCGGGGAATATCGACAGCCCATCTCGACACTCCGAGCACTGCAACACCACTGGACACTTCAAGGATGATACGCCTATGCCACTGATCAAAAACCGCTCTTGCAGCTTCCTCTACCGCTCCCTCATCGGCCTATCTTTTTTAGCTTCCACTGCGGTCTTTGCCAAGGCCGTGCCCGAGCGTGCAGACATCGATGCTGAGTTCAAGTGGGACCTCACCGATATGTATGTCGACGCAACCGCATGGGAAGCCGATCGGGAGCGCTTCCTCGAAGCACTGCCGACACTGTCAGCTCATCGGGGCAAACTGGGTGAAAGTGGTGCGAACCTGCTGAAAGCGATTGACAGTATCCAGACCGTCGAGACCGTCATCGCCAACCTCTATGTCTACGCTGGACTGAAGAGCTATGAGGACACTCGCATCTCCGAGAATGCCGCGCGCTTCTCTGAGGCGCAGGGGATGTATTCCCAGTACCAGCAAGCGCTGGCTTACTTCACCCCGGAACTGCTGGCCATTCCTGAGGAGACGCTGACCCAGTTCATCGCGCAGACGCCGGGGCTCGAGGTCTATGCGCACTATCTGGATGAAACCGCCCGCATGCGGCCTTACACGCTATCTGAGGCCGAGGAGCGGTTGTTAGCGATGGCGTCAGACCCCCTCGACAAATTTGACAGTGTATTCACAGCCATCGATAGCTCTGATCTGTCCTTCGGCACCATGATTGACGAGTCGGGAGATGAGGTTGAGCTCACGAACAGCCGCTATGGAGCCTTCCTCCACTCCACGGATCGCAACGTGCGAGAAGCCGCCTGGAAGGGACTGTTTGAGGGCTACAAAACGCTTAACCACACCCTCGCCGCCAACTATGAGGGGCATGTGAAAAGCCGCGTCTTCTTTGCGCTCGCTCGGGGCTTTAAGTCGCGACTGGAACATGCCACCTACACCAACGCCATTCCGATCGAGGTGTTTAATAACCTCATCACAACGGCACGAGAAGGCAGCGCGCCACTCCAGCGCTATCTCAAACTCAGAGAAAAGACCCTTGGTGTGGACCGGCTAGAAATCTGGGACATGTACGCGCCCATTGTTCCCCCGACGATCAAAGACGTGAGCTTTGACGAGGCGAAGGAGATCGTAGCCGAGGCACTCACGCCGCTTGGCGAGGAGTACATCAACGTCTACTGGAAAGGATTCGACGAGGGCTGGGTCGATGCCATGGCCAACCGTGGCAAACGCGGCGGCGCCTACAGCTGGGGTACCTATACTTCCAAACCCTATCTCTCCATGAACTTTGAGGGCACGCTGAACAACGTCTCGACGCTTGCTCACGAATACGGTCACTCGATCCATAGCTACTTGACGCGCAACACCCAGCCTCAGGTCTATGGGGACTATCGTACCTTCATCGCCGAAATTGCGTCGATGACTAATGAGGCGATCCTGATGCAGAAAATGTTGTCCGAGGCGACCTCGGCGGGTGAACGCGCCTATCTGCTGAGCTCCTATCTGGATGAATTCAGAGGCGGCTTTTATCGACAGGCTTCTTTCGCCGACTTTGAAGCGCGTGCCCACGCCAAAGTTGAGGCCGGCGAGGCGCTCACTGCGGAGGTGCTCAATACGATTTATGCCGATGTCTTCAACGACTACTACGGGGATGCGGTTCATGCCAACGAGTTGAATCAGATCGAGTGGAGCCGGATCCCACACTTTTTGCGCAGCGACAACTTTTATGTCTACCAGTACTCCACCTCGTTTGTCGCCGCCACAGCCCTAGCCAAGCAAATTCTTGAGGAAGGAGAGCCCGCCCGGGAGCGATACCTGACCATGCTCAAGTCAGGCTCCAATAACTACCCCATTGAACTGCTCAAAAAAGCCGGCATCGATATGACCTCGCCTGAGCCGATTGAGGCGACGATCGAGGTGTTCGATGACTTGGTCGATCAGCTCGAGCAGGCGTTGGCTGAGATGGAGGCGGTGGCTACCCTGAGCCAGTAGAAGGCTAAACCAGCGGTTGCCCCTCGAATAACGTGGCATTATTGTTGGTATTAAGCACACCATCGGGCACGCCGGTGGCGCAGCGGGCTCAAATCACGCAGTATTCTTAACGAAACAGCTGGATCTTGAGCAATCGGGAAAGCCTGTGATAACCAAGCAGTTTGATATCGCGAGACAACAACGAGGCGCCATTTCCGCGGCACAGGCAGGAGTCATCGTGGTGCTTTTGTTGGTGATCGCTGGCGGCGTGGTCTTGCTGACCGGAATCTGGCCACCGAAAGGGGAACCTGCGCCAACCGCGACGGCCCCGCCACCCGAACCGGCACCCTCGCCGATCATGACCGTAATCGGGGAACCGGCACCGGAGCCACCGCCCCCACCCCCCGAGCCCGTCGAGGAACCCCTGCCCCGGCTTGAGGAAAGCGATGATGCAGTGCGTGATGCGGTGGGCGATATCCCACTGGGCACCGCCGGGCAGCAGTATCTGATACCGGGCAACATCATTGAGCGCAGCGCCAGTCTGATCTACCTGATGGCCCAAGGCGACGTCCCCTATAAGCTTTTGCCCGTTTCACGGCCCAAAGCCGCGTTCCCCATCAGGGACGACGGCACGCAAGTGGTCACTGACCCCGCCGGCTTTGAGCGCTATGATGCCCTGACCCAATGGCTACAAAGCCTTGATCTTGAATCACTCTTGTCGTCACTGGAGTGGTTCATGCCGCTATTCAGAGAGGCCTGGTCTTACTACGGCGAAGATCCCGCAGCGTTCGACATGGCGGTAGTGATTACACTAGACCTGGTGATCGCCACGCCTGAGATAGACCTCAGCGAAGCACGGCTCATTCGCAAGGAAGCGGTTTGGATCTTCGAGGATCCGGCCATTGAAGGGCTCGCGCCGACCCAAAAACAGGTGCTGCGCATGGGTCCAGAAAACGCCAAAATTTTGAAGGCCAAGGCCGCTGAAGCACGGGGTTTGTGGCTCGATCAGCTATCAGAGTCGATGTAGCGCTTACTCCGCGTCTTCCGTGGAACGATCACCCCGATCATCCTCATTGACGAGGTTCTGACTCACCTCTGCGCCGAAGCCTCGGTACTGCATGAACCTGAGCCGCCGTCCGCGCTCACGCTGACGCGCGTCCCAGTCGCCCTCGATGGGTGCGCCGCGATACTTCTTTTTATAAACCACGGTAGCTTCCACCTCCCAATCCATTTCTGAATCGAAGGCCTCTTCCATGGTATCGCTGATCAAGTGTTCGACGCGCTGCTGGCGGAGATCATTGAGAATACGGCTCGGCCCGTAACCTCGACCCGCCAACTGCCGCACTCTTGAAGCGGCAAAGCGCTCGTCGCTGAGCAGGCCTTCTTCGGTGAGCTGCTGAATCACTTGCTCAACCAGGTCAGGCTCGCAATCGCGCTTTCTGAAACGCTTAGTCAGCTTGGCTTTGAGTTCAGCTGAGCCGTGCTCTCGCCGCGCGAGCAAATCCATCCCGGCGAGCCGTAGCTCGCCGGGAGTGACTGAACCTTTCTTGGTGTAATCCTCCATTGAGGAGGTTCCGCCTCGCGTCAGGATGACTCGGCGACTTCTCCGATATCCGGCTCGTCTGAGTCTTCGGCGGGGCTTTCGGCCACTTCAGTTTCCACCGCGGCCAGCGGAAGGCCCATCATTTGATGACGGATTTGGTCCTCAATTTCTTTGGCAACGGCTGCATTTTCCTCGAGGAACTTGGAAGCATTCGCTTTACCTTGGCCGATCTTGTCGCCTTTATAGGCGTACCAGGCGCCAGACTTATCGATAAGGTTGAGCTTTACACCCCAATCAATCACCTCGCCCATGTGGTAGATGCCTCCGCCGTACATGA
>CAXEVD010000226.1:0-3957 GCA_963999395.1 uncultured Halieaceae bacterium | reverse complement strand
TTGCGTTTCCGCCGGTATCGGCGGACTAACATCATGTAGCCGCGCTCTGCGGCCTCTCTGTTGTCACCCAGCTCTCGCTTTGTCGAGCTTGGTTTCGCAATCTGCACCGCGCCATCGTGTGTCGCGGGTTTCTCTTTGTCTACCACGTGGCGCTCGAACAGCCATTGGGGCTGGAGGGCTTGGCGCGGTAGACTCGCAATTCTCTTGTCGGGAGGGCCGCAGCGGGAAAGGCTGGGCTTGTCGCACTGTGATGGGTGCGGGAGGGGCTTGGGGGCGCTGCCTGCCGCTATCGCGGATTTTTGAGCGTCGCCGCCGGGGCACATCTCCTCCGACGCGCGCACGGTAGCACCATGAGGGTGCGGTTTCAATGGATAGATGATGTGCAGAAATAAGGTTTTTTATGAGCGCTGACGCGAGCTTAAAGGTCCGATTACTCGATGTTGCCGCGGAAGAAGCGGGGCAGCGTCTGGATAACTATTTGCTGCGGCACGCTTCAGGAGTTCCCAAAACCCGTGTCTACCGGGCCATTCGAAAAGGGGAAGTAAGGGTCAATAAGGGTCGCGCCAAGCCGGAATATCGTGTTCAGGAGGGAGATACGGTGCGAATACCCCCACTGAAAATGGAGGAATCCGCCCCCACTGGCAGGCCCTCATACGCCTGGGGGCGCCGGATACGGGGTGCGATTGTGCTCGATAATGCTGATCTGCTGGTGATCAACAAACCTACCGGCCTTGCGGTTCACGGGGGCAGCGGTGTTCGTCTGGGTCTGATTGAGTCGCTGCGCAGCCTTTTTCCCGATGCGCGGTACCTTGAGTTAGTGCACCGACTCGACCGGGACACCTCCGGGCTGGTGTTGGTGGCAAAAAATGCGCCAACTCTGAGGGCTTTACACCAACAACTTAGAACTGATTCTGTCGATAAACGCTATTTGGCACTGGTGGCGGGTAAATGGCCATCGTATCAGAAAAGCGTGTCGGCACCGCTCGCTAAACGGCATACCCCGTCCGGGGAGCGTATCGTGAAAGTCGCCCTGGAAGGTAAGGCCGCCAAAACCGAGATGCAGGTCTTGGAACGGTTCCAGGGCGCCACTTTGATCGAGGCCAAGCCCGTTTCAGGGCGTACCCATCAGATCCGGGTTCATACCCAGCATATTGGCCATCCCATATTGGGTGACATCAAGTACCAAAACGACCAGTCGCAGGCAGTGACCGCAACGGCGGGCCTCAAGCGACTGTTTCTACACGCTAAGGCCATCGCATTTGAACTGGCTGGAGAGCACTACGAACTTGAGTGCTCCCTCGATGCGGAGCTTGAGTCAGTGTTGCGCCATTTGCGCAGCCAGCGGTAACGACACGCCCGCTTCTCTCAGGAGCTCGCTGAGGGCAATGAGTGGCAATCCCTCCAGCGCCGTGGGATCATCGGTCCGCATAGCCTCAAATAGCGTGATACCAAGGGATTCCCACTTAAAGCTCCCCGCACAGTGCAATGGCTGGTCGAGCGCCACGTAACGCGAGATTTCATCGGTACTGAGGGTGCGCATCTTGACCTCGCAGGGCACCACTCGCTGGGTGGGGGGCTCTCCAGGGCTCGTCCACAGCGAAACAGCGGTCCAAAATTGAACGGTTTGCCCGCTCGAGGCAGTGAGTTGCGCTATTGCCGCCTCAGGCGTGCCCGGTTTGTGAAGTATCAGAGGGCCTAAACAGGCGACTTGGTCCGAGCCGATAACAATCGCTTCGTCTTGCAGCGTCTCTGCCGCCGATAAGGCTTTCTCCGTCGCTAGCCGGCAGGCGCGCGTGCTCGGCGATTCTCCGTCTTGCAGTGATTCCTCAATCTCTGGATCGATGCAAGTAACGGGAAGTCTGAGCCTTTCCAGCAACCGGCGACGATAGGGCGAGGTCGAGGCGAGAATCAAATTCATGCTTGGGGCCCCTTGGTTGGCGGCAAAACCGGTGAAAAGTCACTCTTTGACAAGTGGTCAGACACTAGGCGCAATATCGCTTTGACAGCCTATAGCGCCGTCCGTATGATCCGCGCCCATGAAAACCGGGGCATTGCCAAAACAGCTGGACCTGCGCGGCCTGGCGGCCCGCGGAGTACGAATTGAGGGCACTGTATCACCTGAGGATCTGCCGCGGCTCGCTGACTCAGGGATCGCCATCGTCGAGTCGGGCTCGGCGGCCTTTGATTTTAGGCGAGACGAAGAAGCGCGGTATGTGGTGGCAGTGTGCGTAGAGGCCAAGCTGGTCATGCAGTGCCAGCGATGCCTGAGTGACATGGAGGTACCTGTGAAGAGTGCTTCGCTCATGGCATGCGTGTGGAGCGACGAGGAGGCCGCGGCGTTGCCAGCGACCTACGAGCCGTTAATGGTCGATGATGCCGCCGATTTGAGCGACATCGCAGAAGAGGAAATACTTTTGGCCATTCCGGTCTCACCAATTCATGAGGCCGAGTGTAAGTCAGCTGAGCAGCAGGCGGCGCTTGAGACCGATGCTGAGGAGCCGGCTGCGGTTGAGGATTCAGGAGAGCGCGACAGCCCATTTTCGGTGCTGCAGCGACTTAAATCCTGATATCCCGGGGGCACGTATAGATTAAGTGCTCCCCATATTTAAGGCGACGTGGATCGGGATCCGCGCCGAATGGTTTTAACTAGGAGGCCAGTCATGGCTGTACAGCAGAATCGTAAGACTCGTTCCAAGAGAGGCATGCGTCGTGCACACGACGCCATTGGTGGGCCCACGCTCACCGTTGATGAGACCTCGGGCGAGACCCGTCGTCGTCACCACGTGAGTGCTGACGGTTTTTATCGCGGTAAGAAGGTAGTGGATACCGGCGACGACGAGTAATCGTTTTTGTCAGGGTACGCCTTTCTCTTCCCCGGCCAGGGGTCACAGTCCGTTGGCATGCTCTCGCAGGCCGCGGAGCACTACGCGGTGGTCGGAGACACCTTCGCCGAGGCCAGTGACGCCTTGGGTTACGACCTTTGGGCGCTCGTCAGCCAAGGCCCTGACGATCAGCTCACGCTTACAGAGTTCACCCAGCCATCTATCCTGACGGCCAGTGTCGCACTGTTTCGTTGCTGGGAGCAGGAGGGCGGACAACACCCCGAGTTTGTGGCGGGGCACAGCCTAGGCGAGTACTCCGCTTTGGTGGTCGCGGGCGCACTGTCGCTGCATGACGCGGCCCGGTTGGTGCAGACCCGCGGGCGTGCCATGCAATCTGCTGTCCCGGCCGGAGAGGGCGCCATGGCTGCGGTGCTGGGCCTGAGCGATGCCGTGATTGATGAAATCTGCGTGACCCATTGCGACGACAACGCCTATGTCGGTGCGGTCAACTACAACTCCCCCGGTCAGGTCGTGATAGCAGGCCACGCAGGTGCGGTAGAGACAGCAGGTGTCTTTATGAAAGAGGCGGGCGCCAAGCGCGTGTTACCGCTGCCCGTCAGCGCACCTTTTCACACCCCTCTGATGCAGCCGGCTGCGGCCGTGATGGCCGAGGCGTTTCAGACGGTAGAGCTCAACGACGCAACGGTGCCCGTTATCAGTAACGTCGACGCACAGCCGCACCGTAAGGCAATGGAAATCAGACGGCTTTTGGTCCGGCAGGTATCGGAGCCCGTGATGTGGACACAGTGCGTGATCACGCTGCTCGAGGCGGGGTGTACACGCTTTGCAGAGTGCGGGCCCGGCAAGGTGTTAGCCGGTCTGCTCAAGCGGATTGACCGATCTATTCAGTGCGCCACATTGGAAGACCCTGAGGCGCTGAAAGCAACGGCAACGGAGGCTGCCTGATGAGCGATGCTGAAGAGAATGCAAAGAGAGTAGCGCTCGTTACCGGTGCCAGCCGGGGGATCGGCGCTGCCATTGCACGGATGTTAGCCGAGCAGCATATGACGGTGGTGGGTACCGCCACCAGCGAAGCCGGCGCGGCTGGCATCAGTGAAGCGCTCGGCGGACTGGG
>CAXEVD010000225.1:0-3965 GCA_963999395.1 uncultured Halieaceae bacterium | reverse complement strand
CGACCTTCTCAATTTCGACGCGACCCTCGGTCGACGCCATAAAGACGATACGCCGGCTGGCGCGATCAACCACGGCACCTAGGTAAAGCTCATCGGCAATATCGGTACACGATTCGACCAAGATACGAGACACGGGCTGGCCAGACGCATCCGTTTGATAGGTCACCAGTCGCTGGCCCAACCAATGCGCCGCAAACTCTCCCACCGCCTCGGGGCTGTCCACGAGCTTCACTCCGCCCGCCTTACCGCGCCCGCCCGCATGGACTTGGGCCTTGACCACCCATCGCTCGCCGCCAATATCGGTGGCGGCCTTTATCGCCGCCTCAGCCGAGTCGACGGCGTAGCCAGTCGATACCGGCAAGCCGTAGTCAGCGAACAGGGCTTTGCCCTGGTACTCATGCAAATTCATAACACCCCCCGGGATAACGCCCGATCAACCTCGTGTAGCTCCAGCATCGGGCAGCTGGCGCCACGTCACTGCTGTATTAACGCTTGGCGCGGTTAACCATGTGGATCGCTCTGCCATCAACCGACAAAGCCGCCTCATGCACCGCTTCAGACATCGTCGGATGGCCAAAGACCATCAACTGAAGGTCCTCTGTGCTGGCGGCCATCTCAATAGCGATGACAATCTGTTGCACGAGGTCTGCCGCGGAAGGCCCGACAACGTGAGCGCCCAAAATCTGATCTGAATCGGCATCCGACAGAATCTTGACCAAACCCTCGGTCTCGCCCGATGCCATAGCTCGGCCGATTGCCGCAAAAGGGAACGATCCTGCCTTGTATTCGACACCCTCAGCTTTGAGATCCTGCTCGGTTTTGCCAACCGCCGCGACCTCTGGATGGGTGTAGATAATCGAAGGAATCACGTCGTAGTTAAGCTGTGCTGCCTTGCCGTGGATGCGCTCCGCCACCATCACCCCTTCTTCAGAGCCCTTGTGAGCCAGCATGGGTCCGCGCACGATATCTCCCACCGCCCACACACCGGGTGCCTCGGTCGCGCAGTAATCATTCACGAACACAAAGCCGCGCTCATCGACTGTCACGCCGGAATCGGCTGCGAATAATTTTTCAGTGCGCGGCGTTCGGCCCACGGCAACGATGAGCCGGTCAAATTCCAACGTCTCACTGCTGTCACCCTGCGTGTAGGCTACCGAAACGTTGTCGCCGTTGACCGCGACGTCAGTGACCCGGGCGCCAAGGCGAATATCCAGGCCCTGCTTGGCAAAGATCTTCGCGGATTCAGCCGCAATCTGCTCGTCCATATTAGGCAGGAATTGATCCATCGCCTCCAGCATGACCACGTCGGCGCCAAGGCGCGCCCAGACACTACCCAGCTCGAGGCCAATGACCCCCGCGCCAATCACACCCAACCGCTCAGGCACTGCTTCAAAACATAAGGCGCCGGTGGAATCCACCACGCGATCGCCATCTACTGGCGCGGGCGGAATCGCCGCAGGCTCTGACCCTGCAGCCAACACGATGTTGTCAGCGGTATGAGTGCTCTTCTCGCCCGAAGCATCTGTCACCTCAACCTGCCGCCCCGCCAACAGCACGGCAGATCCGGTAATGACCGTCACACCATTGGCCTTCAGCAGGCCGGACACACCGCCGGTCAGCTGGGATACGATCTTTTCTTTGCGCGCCATCATGCCGGCCACGTCGAGGGAAACACCCTCCACACCGATACCATGATCAGAAAGATGCCCCGCGGCCTCTGCGTAGCGGTGCGAGCTGTCCAGCAATGCTTTTGAAGGGATACAACCGACATTCAGGCAGGTGCCACCCAATAACGGCTGAGCCTGCTCGTTCACATTTTGTTCTACCACTGCCGTTGACAGTCCAAGCTGCGCGCAGCGGATCGCACAGACGTATCCGGCAGGACCCGAACCAATAACGATCACATCGAATGGGTTGGACAACGTATACCCCCCTTATCAAATTTGCAGAAGAATCCGCGCGGGATCTTCTATCAGGCCCTTAATCGTGACCAAAAATTGCACGGCTGTTTTGCCATCGACCAAGCGATGATCATAGGAGAGCGCCAAATACATCATCGGCTGTATCACGACCTCGCCATCCATCGCGATGGGCCTCTCCTGAATCGCATGCATGCCGAGAATGCCCGTTTGTGGTGGGTTAAGAATCGGCGTAGACAGTAGCGAGCCGAAGACGCCCCCGTTGGATACCGTGAAGGTACCACCGGTCATCTCCTTGATGGTCAGTTTTTTATCCCGGGCTTTGCTGCCAAAGCTGGCAATAGCCGCTTCGACATCAGCAATACTCATAAAATCGGCATCCCGCAGCACCGGCACCACCAGCCCCTCTTCAACCGAGACCGCTACGCCGATGTCCTGATAGCCATGGTAGACCACGTCATTGCCATCGATGGATGCATTGACCTCGGGGAAACGCTTCAACGCCTCGCAGGCCGCCTTGACGAAGAAACCCATGAAGCCAAGTCGGGTGCCATTGTGCACCGACTCAAACTCATCACGGTACTGCCGACGTAGCTTCATCAACGGCGCCATGTTGACCTCGTTAAAGGTGGTCAGCATGGCAGTTTGCTGGGTCGCGCCCAACAGTCGCTCTGCAATACGCGCGCGCATGCGGGTCATCGGGACTCGTTTCTCGATACGTTCGCTGGTCGGCCCATCGACGTTCAGATCGACAGCTGCCGGAGTTGCGGCCGGAGAAGCTGGCGCAGACGACTCAGGCGCAGGTTGCGCGGGCGCCTGCTTCAGATGGGACAGCACGTCCTCTTTGAGCAGTCGGCCGCCCTTGCCCGTCGCGACGATATTCTCCGGAGAGAGACCGTACTCCTCCAGCAACGCCCGAACGGCGGGGCCCATCGGGATGGCTTCAGTGGTGGCAGCCGCGGCGCCAGAGTCGGCTTCACCCGATGTCGAGACTTCGGCGGCAGACGCTTGTGTCACCGCAGCGCCAGCAGTCAGCGTGGCCAACACCGCCTCACTGGTAATGGTTTCGCCCTCAACCACCATGATCGCCTCTATGACGCCCGGTTCTGGCGCGACCACCTCCATCACGACTTTATCGGTTTCGATTTCTACCAGCAGTTCGTCCCGCGCGACGCTGTCGCCCGGCCCTTTATGCCAGGCAGAGACGACTCCATCTGCAACAGACTCTGGAAAGGCGGGCGCCTTGATTTCGACTGTCATCCCAGCATCCTCTTATTAAAAGCCCCAGGGCATGGGGCCCAGCGCTTCATCAATAAATTCTTCCTGCTCACGTAGGTGCAATGCGGAGTAACCCGCCGCCGCAGAGGCCGAGGGCTCCCTGCCCACATAACGCAAATAGACATCGACCTTCTCTCTGCGCACCGCTGTGGCCATACGACTCTGCATCGCGTACCAGGTACCCTGGTTTTTAGGCTCCTCCTGAACCCACACTGCATCTTCAAAGTTCGGATATCGCGCGAACACCGCCTGCAAATCGAAACGAGGGAAGGGGTACATCTGCTCAATACGCACGATGGCAATATCCTCAATGCCTCGGTCACGTCGCGAGGCCCGCAAGTCGTAAAACACCTTGCCCGCACAGAGCACCACCCGCTTCACTGCCTTGGGGTCCAGCGCATCCGTCTCATCAATAACCGTTTGGAAGCCACCTTCTGACAGCTCTTCCAACCGCGACACCGCCTCCTTGTGTCGCAGCAGGCTTTTGGGTGTCATCACAACGAGCGGCGTCCGGAGCGGTCGCACAGCCTGCCGCCGCAACATGTGGAACACCTGTGCCGGCGTGCTGGGGATGCAAACCTGAATGTTGTCCTCTGCACATAGCTGCAGAAAACGCTCCAGTCTGGCCGAGGAGTGCTCCGGCCCCTGCCCCTCGTATCCGTGGGGCAACAACATGGTCAGCCCGCAAAGCCGGTTCCACTTATTCTCGCCACTGGAAATAAACTGATCGATAACCACCTGGGCGCCGTTGGCGAAGTCGCCAAACTG
>CAXEVD010000224.1:0-3970 GCA_963999395.1 uncultured Halieaceae bacterium | reverse complement strand
CTCAGCGGCTCCACCAGCTCGAGCGCCATGTCCTCGGGTAAACCGCCGACGTTGTGATGAGATTTGATCACGTGGGCCTTGCCGGTTTTGGCGCCGGCTGACTCGATGACATCAGGGTAGATCGTGCCCTGCGCCAGCCACTTCACCTCTTCAATCTTTGCGGCCTCCTCATCAAAGACGTCAATAAAGGTGTTGCCGATAATCTTCCGCTTGGCTTCAGGATCATCGACGCCCAGAAGCTTTGCGAGAAAACGGTCCTCAGCATCGGCGCGAATCACTTTCACACCCATGTTCTGAGTGAACATCTCCATGACCTGGTCACCTTCATTGAGGCGCAGCAGGCCGTTATCGACAAAGACACAAGTCAGCTGATCACCGATGGCCCGATGCAGCAGCGCCGCAACTACCGAAGAATCCACGCCACCGGACAGACCCAATAGCACCTTGTCATCGCCTACCTGCTCGCGCACTCGAGCTATGGCATCCTCAACAATGTTGGCCGGGGTCCACAGAACCTCACAGCCACAGATCGACAGCACAAAGTGGCAGAAAATCTCTTCACCTTTCAAGGTATGAGTGACCTCGGGGTGGAATTGAATGCCAAACCAGGGTTTGTCGCGGTGCGCCATGCCTGCGATCGGGCAGCTCTCGGTCTCGGCAATCAATTCAAAGTCAGGTGGTAGCTGTGAGACTTTGTCACCGTGGCTCATCCATACGTCTAACAGTTGCTGTCCGCCCTCATCCGTGCCGTCGCTCAGTTCAGCAAAAAGCCCTCCGCTAGCCGTGCGCCGAATCTGTGCATAGCCAAACTCTGACGTATCAGAGCCCTCTACGGCTCCGCCCAGCTGCGCGGCCATGGTTTGCATGCCGTAGCAAATCCCGAGGATGGGTACATCAAGATTGAACACCACCTCCGGGGCTCGAGGAGAATCGGATGCGGTGACGGATTCCGGACCGCCAGACAAGATGATTCCGCTGGGCGCAAACGACTCGATATCGCTATCGGATGAATCCCAAGGAATAATCTCGCAGTAGACCCCGACCTCGCGAATGCGCCGGGCGATTAATTGCGTGTACTGGGAACCAAAGTCGAGGATCAGCAGACGATGACGATGAATATCCTGTGTCACGCTCTAGACTCCGCGCATCGTTCTGAGTGTCTGTTCTCAGTGCAGGTATTATCGAACCGGGTAATTCGGCGCTTCCTTGGTAATCGATACATCGTGTACGTGGGATTCCGACATGCCCGCAGACGTCACGCGTACAAATTGTGGTTCGGCGCGCATTGCGCCCATCGTGGCGCAGCCCGCATAACCCATCGCCGAGCGCACCCCACCCATCAACTGATGAATGATGGCGGACACGGGGCCCTTGTATGGCACCCTGCCCTCAATGCCCTCTGGCACGAGCTTTTCAGTCCCCACACTCGAATCCTGAAAGTAGCGATCTGATGAGCCCTGGCTCTCAGCCATGGCACCAATGGAGCCCATCCCCCGATAGGACTTGTAGGTCCGTCCCTGATACAGCTCCACCTCGCCCGGTGCTTCTTCAGCGCCCGCAAACATACTGCCCATCATCACCGCATCGGCACCCGCAGCCAGCGCTTTGGCCAGGTCACCGGAGAAGCGAATACCACCGTCTGCAATGACCGGCACGCCTGAATCGGCAAGTGCCTCTGACACGGTCGCGATAGCGGAAATCTGGGGTACACCCACCCCGGTTACGATGCGCGTTGTGCAGATAGAGCCAGGGCCAATGCCCACTTTCACGGCATCGGCTCCCGCGTCGCGGAGCGCCATAGCGGCCTCGGCTGTTGCGATATTGCCACCTATCACGTCCACCTCAGGATAGGCGGCCTTAATCATGCTCACACGATCCAACACATTTTTTGAGTGGCCATGGGCGGTGTCGACCACCAGCACATCGACCCCGGCGCGAATCAGCGCCTCTACCCGCTCATCCGTGTCAGGACTGGTACCCACAGATGCGCCGACCCGCAGCTGGCCGAAGCCGTCCTTACACGCGTGGGGGAAAGATTCCGCTTTGTCGAAGTCTTTAACGGTGATGAGGCCCTTCAGGCCAAAGTCGTCGTCCACGACGAGAATTTTCTCGATACGGTGCTCATGCAGCAGGCTCTGCACCTCTTCAAGCGGCGCACCCTCTTTCACCGTAACCAGTTTTTTCTTCTTGGTCATGATCGCAGAAACCGGTTGTTCCGTGTCGGTCTCAAAGCGGATATCGCGGCGCGTCACAATGCCGACGAGGTCGCCAGACTCCATCACCGGCACACCGGAAATGCCGTTGGCGCGGGTGAGCTCGATCAGCTGTGCAATGCTTGCGGTGCTCTCGATCGTGATAGGGTCTTTGACCACGCCACTCTCGAACTTCTTGACCCGGCGGACTTCCTCGGCCTGTTCTTGGACGGTCATGTTCTTGTGGATGATCCCGATCCCACCCTCCTGGGCCATGGCGATGGCCAGCTCGGCTTCGGTCACCGTGTCCATGGCCGCGGACACCAGGGGGATGTTCAGCGTAATGTTGCGCGTCAGCCGGGTTTTCAGGTCGACCTGATGCGGCAGGACCTCCGAGTATCCGGGAACCAGCAGAACGTCATCAAACGTGAGGGCTTCTTCAGCAATTCGCAGCATTGGGATCCGCCTTTTGAACGTGCTAACTTGGAAGTTTGGGTACCACGCAACGAGCGGCGCGGCAAAGCAAAATCCTTAATCGATCCATTATAAAGGGGCGCCTCTGGACAGTAAACCGCGCCTTTCCAGCCCCCCGATCGCATCCGTTTGAATCAAAAGCCTTTTTGCGCCATATTTTTCGGCTAATGCGTATAACCCGACCACGGAGACCACCTTGCCCTCGCCATTCCAAGCCCCTGCGGGCTCGCCCGAACCGATGCGCCCGTCGCGCGCGCTGACCGTCAGCGAACTGAACCACCAGGCCCGGCACCTGCTGGAAACCAGTTTCATGCAGGTCTGGGTCGAGGGGGAACTGTCCGGATTCTCCCGCCCCTCGTCCGGGCACTGGTACTTCTCGCTGAAGGACTCGAAATGCCAAGTCCGATGCGCGATGTTCCGGGGGTTCAACCAGCGGCTCTCCTCACCACCCCGGGAGGGCGACCAGGTCCGGATCCGGGGCAAGGTGACGCTGTACGAGAACCGGGGCGACTTCCAGATTGTCGTGGAGCATCTGGAACCGGCGGGACTGGGCGCCCTGCAGCAGGCCTTCGAGGAATTGAAACGGAAGCTGCAGGCGGAGGGGCTGTTCGACACCGCCCGGAAAAAACCGGTGCCGACCCTGCCCCGGCACATCGGGGTCGTCACCTCACCCACCGGCGCGGCCATTCACGATATCCTGACCGTGCTGGCCCGGCGCTGCCCCGCCATTCCGGTGACGCTGTATCCAACGTCCGTGCAGGGTAAGACCGCTACTGCGGAAATCGTCCAGGCGATCGAACGGGCCCAGGCCCATGGCGTCGCCGACCTGCTGATCATCGGCCGGGGCGGTGGCTCGCTGGAAGACCTCTGGTGCTTCAACGAGGAAGCGGTGGCCCGGGCCATCGCCGCCTGCACCCTCCCCACAGTGAGCGCGGTCGGGCACGAGGTGGATGTCACCATTGCCGATTTCGTGGCGGACCTGCGGGCCCCCACCCCTTCAGCCGCCGCCGAAAAGGTCTCTCCGGACCAAAGCCAGTGGCTGCGACGACTCGCCGAGCTGGAGCAGCGCCTCGGCCACGCCGCCCGGCGCCGGATCCAGCGGCAGGAGGAACGACTGGTCCAGCTGGCCCGCCGGTTGCGAGACCCCCGCCGGGAGCTCCAGGACAAAGCCCAGCGACTGGACGACCTGGACCTGAGACTGGGCAAAGCCATGACGCAGGCGATCGAACACCGGTGGCTGCTGACCCGCCATCTGCACCAGCGGCTGGACATGCAAACGCCGGCCCGACGAATCGACGCCGCCA
>CAXEVD010000223.1:0-3974 GCA_963999395.1 uncultured Halieaceae bacterium | reverse complement strand
CCTTCACCGGCTCTACCCAGGTCGGCAAACTTTTGATGCGTCAATGTTCTGATACCGTCAAAAAAGTCAGCCTGGAGCTTGGCGGCAATGCACCGTTTATTGTCTTTGACGACGCGGATATCGATGCGGCAGTGCAAGGGGCGCTGATCTCGAAATACCGCAATAGCGGCCAAACTTGCGTTTGCACCAATCGTATTTTTGTACAGGACACGATCCATGACGTTTTCGTCGACAAGCTGGTGGCGGCCACCGCCGAGCTCAAAATGGGCAATGGTCTTGATGAAGGCGTGCAGCAGGGTCCGTTGGTCAATGAAAAGGCAGTTGAGGATGTAGATCGCTTGGTACGCTTATCAACCGATGCCGGGGCGCAGGTTGCGCTGGGTGGCGCGCGCTCCGATCTGGGACCCTGTTATTACCAGCCCACCGTGCTCACCGGGGTTACCTCAGAGATGGCGGTTTTCCGGAATGAAATCTTCGGGCCGGTTGCTCCGGTCATGTCGTTCGCCGATGAGGCAGAGGCGATCGCTCTGGCCAACGACACGGAATTTGGCCTCGCCTCGTATTTTTATACGCGTGATATTGGTCGGGTGTGGCGGGTATCCGAGGCCTTGGACTACGGCATGGTTGGGGTTAACGAGGGCATTATCTCCAACGAGATGGCGCCCTTCGGCGGCGTCAAAGCCTCAGGTTCAGGGCGAGAGGGTTCTAAATATGGCATCGACGACTATCTCGAGATCAAATACATCCTGATGGGCGGGCTGGATCGTTAACGCTACGATCTGGGACAGGGCTGACACCCTGCAGATCAAACTGAACAGATGATTAATGACGACAGGAAGGTGGCGCCAGTCGCGGAAGGGGTTTTGATGACCATGGATACAGGTGATTTTCGACAGGCGTTGGGGCAATTTGCGACTGGTGTTTGTCTGGTGACGGTAGACGACCCCAAGCTGGGGCCGCTGGCGACCACGGTGAACTCTTTCTCTTCGGTCTCTCTGGATCCGCCTCTGGTGCTGTGGAGCATCCAGAACTCCTCGGACCATTTGGCGGTGTACACGGAGTGCCAGCATTTCGGGATCAGTGTATTGAGTTCAGAGCAGGGCGCGCTCTCTAGTCAGTACGCCCAGCGCGGTGGTCACAGCGCGCAAGCCGAGCACTTCACAACTGGGCCGCAGGGTGAGCCTAAGCTGATCGATGCCTTGGCGCATTTCACCTGTGCGGCCTATGCCGTTCATCCCGGTGGCGACCACCAGATCATCGTCGGTGAAGTCTTGCAGTTCGAATCTAGGGAGGCTGCCCCCCTCATCTTCTATAGCGGTGGTTATCGCGCGTTGTCCTAAAGAGGCCTGTGGCTGATCACATGCCGTTCATAAAGGCATCGTGGTCGATCAGGCCGCTGTCCCTCACGCTAGTCAGTGCTTTGGCATAGGCAAGCAGCAAGTCAAGCGTGTAACGACTTCGGGTGGCGAAGGCGTCATGAAGCGCCGGATCATTTTGTGCGGTGTCGTCGTTGCAGATGGATTTCACCTGTCTGGCAATCAGCTGCTCGGGTAACCAGCAGAGGCGGTTGTTTTTATAGCTGCTCATCCGCAGTTCGGAGATCACGTAGGCGCCGCCTTCTCCCGCTGAGATAGCGCAGGGAAGCGCGGGTTTGTGAGAAAGCTCGCCGGTCGCGGCCCACAGCAAGAAAAAATTTTTCAGTGCTGCGGGCACCATGCCGTGCCACTCTGGCGCAATCACAACAAACCCGTCGCAGGCGTCGAGCTCCGATTTGAGCTCGGGCATCATCGACCACTGAGGTCCATTGCTCCACAACGCCTCGTCCCACAGTGGCAATGGGGTTTTACCGAGGTCCAGCGTCCAGATGCTGACGCCGTCTGTTGCAGAGAGCACTTCACTCAGAAACCGGCCGACTTTTGCGCTCTCGGATTCGGTGCGATGGCTCCCAACGATGACGCCGATCCTCACGCCAGCGCTCAGGAGGTGAGGGTGTCGTTAAACAAGGTCAGTGTTCGTTCTCTGGCCTGGCTTGCTGCGGCCGCGTCATAGGAGTCGCGTTGATCACAGTTGAAGCCATGATCCGCGGCATAAACGTGCACCGGCAGGTCCGGCTGCTTTTCCTGGAAGGCGGCCACGGAATCCATGGGAATGTGCGCATCCTGCTCACCGAAATGGAGGATGATCGGGCAAGAAGGCGTCATGTCCGCGTTATCCGGAATGCCGCCACCATAATAAGCGGAAGCCGCCGACACCTGACTCAGGTTGCAGCTCGACAGCCATGTCAGCAACCCGCCAAAGCAGTAGCCCACCACACCGACCTTTCCATGATTCGCAGCGGCGTCAATAGTGGCCTGCAGGTCGCCCAAAGTCTGACTCATATCCAACTTTTGAAAAGCGAGCTCGATGCCAGCAGTCATGTCGTCTTCGGTGTAGCCAAGCTGCACGTCTCGTTCCAGACGGTCAAAAATCGCCGGAGCAATCGCATAGAAACCCGCCTCAGCGTAGCCGTCGACAACGGAACGAATGTGCGAGTTGACGCCAAAGATCTCCTGTATGACCACGACAGCGCCCTTTACAGCGCCCGAGGGGCTCGCCTCGTAGGCGCCGAGTTCAAATCCATCGCCGCAGGTAATCGTCGTGTTGGGCATAGCTATCTCCTCTGGGATCCCATGCGGGATGTTGATATCGAAGGCCGGCCATTGTGACCAAAGTCGACGCTGAATGAAAACCCCATGGCTGCCGTACTTCTGTGGATAGCGCTTCTGTGGATAGCGCTACCGCGGATGGCGCTCATGATGTCGCCGCGGTGGGACAGTACTCCTGTTTCCCTATCTGTTCTTTTTGGTCTGGTTTCCAAGATCTGAAGCAGCCCATACAATTGCCAGTCCTTGTGGTGGGACTAGGCGAGTGACCGCCATTGCGACGCAGAACGCAGGCTTCACGACCGCTCACCTTATTCTTTTGCGCGAGCACTTAAAATGCCTGATTCGAATACGTTCATATCGCCCGCGGAGCTCGCCTCGCAGCTGGGCAGCTCCGATATCTCGGTTGTTGACGCCTCCTGGTATTTGCCGACGGAAGGTCGCGACCCCAAGGCGGAGTTTCTGGCGAGTCGCATCCCCGGCGCCCAGTTTTTTGATATCGACACCGTGGCGGACCTAGACCACGCCTGTCCGCATATGCTGCCCAGCGAGCCGGTATTCACTGACTGTGTTCAGGCGCTGGGTATCGGCGCGAATAGCCGGGTGGTGGTCTACGACGGTAAGGGGCTGTTTTCCGCGGCGCGAGCCTGGTGGATGTTTCGCGTATTTGGTCATGACAGGGTGCAGATTCTTCAGGGGGGGCTGCCGGGCTGGAATGCCGCAGGTTATGAGACGGAGCAGGGCGAGCCCACGGTGGCCGCGCCAGGCGTGGGTTTTGTCGCAACGCATCAGTCGGCGTGGGTAACAGACGCAGAGGGTGTTAAGGCAGCGTTGTCATCCGGGAGCCACATCGTCGTCGACGCGCGCGTAGCTTTCGTACTGGGCGTAGAGCAGCGCCCCGAGCGCGAGCATCACGAGGAACACGATGAGGATCGTGCCCCAGACGATCGTGAAGAGCACGCCCGGCACCCGGAGCAACCGCATGTAGAGGTAGCCGCAGACGAAGGGCAGGACCAACCCGGTAATGGCGCAGGGCACGCGCGTGACGATGAGGTCCGACAGCAGCTCCTGGAACCACTTGAAGACCGCGCCCGTGCTTTCTTCGAGCGCGTCGTCGGCGAGCTCCGCCTCACAGGTTCCGAGGCGCTGCGCGACGAACTCCGCGGCGCGGTGCCGCACGTCGACGCGACTCCCGGGCCGCGTCGTCCCCGAGGCGTCGTCGAAGGAGTCGCGGATCGTCTCAGACGGCGAGCAGGGGGTTCGGCACGAGGAGACGGATGAGGGCAGCCGGGCGGAGCCGAGCTTGGACGACGCCCAGGTCGCGGAGCTCGT
>CAXEVD010000222.1:0-3989 GCA_963999395.1 uncultured Halieaceae bacterium | reverse complement strand
TGAACCCTACCATCTTCCCAACGGGCACGACGATCTATGACCCCGAGCGAGCATGGAACGGATACGTGCTTTTTTCCGCACCAACAGGGAATACACATCTCATTGATATGGATGGAAACGAGGTGAATCAATGGGACCGACCTGGCTTTCCTGCGGAAATGCTCAATCCAGCCCTGACTGATGGGAAGAAAGGCCATATTTTGGTTCAGATTGAAAACAACGAAGGCATGTGGGGAGGCATTTTCGACAACGTTGCCATCGGTGAAGTCGACTGGGACGGCGAGACGGTGTGGTCCTGGCGCGGCGAAAATGGTGAGGGCGCCGACCAAAGCCACGACTGGGCGAGGTTACCCAATGGCAACACGCTAGCTGTGGTGGCAGTCCCGCAAATAGTCCCAGCACTCTCCAAGACAAAGCCCATTACCGACGAACATATCGTTGAAGTCAGCCCCAGCGGAGAAGTGGTATGGCGCTGGTCCGCTGGGCTTCACCTCGATCAATTTGGTCTTTCAGAGGAGGGACTAAACCTCTGGCAAACACTGATTGAAAAAACGGGGGGTCTGCGAGCAGGATTCATCACCATTAATGACATGGCACCTATCGGCCCCAACAAGTGGTTTGACGCCGGCGACAGGCGCTTTCACCCCGACAACATCGTTATCGATTCTCGGGAAGCAAGCTTCATAGCCATCATTGAAAAAGCGTCGGGCGACATTGTTTGGAGAATCGGCCCAGATTATCCCACCCAGTCGTCGCCCGAACTTAGACCCAGGTTTGATACCTACGTGCCCCGTCCAATTGATCAGACCAGTGGCCAACACGACGCACACATCATCCCCAAAGGGTTGCCTGGCGCAGGCAACCTCCTTGTTTTTGATAATGTTGCGCCCTCCGGGTACCCGGCGACCCGGCTGCCTCTGTTTTATGGGTCACGAATCCTCGAGATTGATCCCAGTGAGAAACAGATAGTTTGGCAATACACCGCGGTAGAGTCAGGCGCCGCAAGCTGGACCTTCGCGAGCTCCTTCATCTCCAGTGCCAGCCGGCTACCCAATGGCAACACGCTCATAAACGAAGGGATGAACGGTCGCATGTTTCAGGTCACACCAGCCGGAGACATCGTATGGGAGTATGTGAACCCCCACTTTGGCTCGCAAACCTACACTTCTTTGAATACTGAGAACCGAACCGTTTCCACCAACTGGGTATTCCGCGCGCAGCCCATTCCCTACGACTGGGTCCCCGAGGGCACACCGCGATCAGAAAAAGGGGTGGCACCCGTTGATATCAAGAACTATCGCGTACAATGAACTAACGCATGAGCGCTTACAGCGCTAAGACATGTCTTATTGCCTGGGACACTTTTCATGATTGACTCGCTAGTGACCACAAGCGAAAAAGATGCGGTGCTGTTTGTCACGCTGAATCGACCCGAGCGCCGCAATCCCCTTTCCAGCGACATGATTGCCGCGCTCTCCGCTGCCATCGAGTCAGGTAACGAAGACGCCAGCACAAGGGTGATTGTGATCAGGGCGGTCGGCCTCGCTTTTAGCGCAGGACACGACTTGCGGGAAACGCGGCGCCGCGACGACGAAGATGACACTGCCTGGCAAGCAAGAATCGATGCTCTCCTGCAGGACTGCGCGGCCCTAATGACGAGCATCCTGCACGCCCCCAAACCCATTATTGCCAGCGTACAGGGGATCGCCAGCGCCGCCGGCTGCCAACTGGTCTCTGCCTGCGATCTGGCTATTGCCTCCGAGGACGCTACCTTCTGCACACCGGGAGTCAACATCGGCACCTTCTGCACCACGCCATTAGTCGGTATCGGTCGGAATCTATCCCGAAAGCACGCACTGGAAATGGCTCTGACAGGTGATCAGTTCGACGCTGCTACTGCCGAACGTTTTGGACTCATTAACCGGTCTGTCCCCGCATCCAAACTGGAGCAAGCCACCGAGGAGTTAGCGAACAAAATTGCGTCTCGCTCGGCCGAGAGTATTGCCCGGGGCAAATCGGCTTTTTATCAGCAGGTGGAAATGCCCCTCGATAAAGCGTTCGAGCTGGCCAACCAGGTGATGCGCGACAACCTCATGGCTGATGGCGACGCACAGGAAGGTATCGGTGCTTTTCTGGAAAAACGCGACCCCGAGTGGGGTTAGTCACTCCATGCGTCTTGAATCCGACGAGGCCATTGCCCAACTACTGATGAAGGCAAAACGGATCGCCTTGGTAGGCGCGAGCGCCAAGCCCGATCGGCCCAGCCATCGGGTGATGCAATTCCTGCTCGATGAGGGGTATGAGGTCTTACCCATCAACCCGGGCTTGGCAGGGCAAAACTTGCTCGGACAAACGGTATACGCCTCTCTGGCAGACCTGCCGACCAGCACCGATATGGCAGATATTTTTCGCGACGCCGCGTCACTGCCCGAGGTCACACAGGATGTCGTAGATGCCCGGATACCCGCAATGTGGACACAGTTAGGGGTTGTTCACAGCGAGGCTGAGCAGACTGCCGTCGATGCCGGGCTGCAAGTGGTGGTGGACCGCTGCCCAGCGATCGAAATACCGCGACTGCGAGGGGCAGGGCTACTCCCGGCTGGCCCGGTGCGGTCTTAGATGCTGTCAAAAAAAACTTAAACTGCTGACCGCCACTCAGCCACTCAGCCACTGCCTGCTGATTAATACCGGTTTTCGCTACCTTACAAAGGTATTGATCAAAACCGAAGGGGCGAATCTAATGCTAATTTCGCCAAGCTCAAAGATTAGACTTTGGCACACAGGATACGGCATTCTTGAACGACATCTTCGGCAACCGACACATGAAAAATTTATTTGCGACGTTTTTTTGCTGGTGGGGGTTCTTGCACGTCATTTGGATGGTTCTAACATTTATTTTGTGGGGCATTGTAGATTTAGATGACAACAATCCGATAACCCTCGCATCCGAATTGATATACGACTACTACGCCTTCGATCTGTTCCAAATGAATGGATGGGTGATTCTTGGCTTTGCCCCTGCAGTATGGGCCACCTTAAGAGTTACAACTGGGCGATGGTGCATTCTGCCGTGGAGGAAAAGGTGGCAGCTAGACTACCTCTAATAGCCGCCACAAAACCGCATCGAGCTCAAAGTGGTAGGCTCCCAAGGAAGCATTTTTAGCTAAAAACACGTGTTAGGTGAGCTTTGATAGAACCAATCATGCGAAGGTTATCTTGGGGTAGCAGCCCTCAAGTGGTGCGGTTGTTGGAGCAAAGGTGATGAGTAAAGATATATTCGCTCAAGAATCAAAGATTCTGTCGGAAGCAAAGACACATCTTAGCGATGAGCCCATTAGGTCTGAAATCTATGCTGAACTGGTCTCTAATTACGGAAAACTGTTACGAACTACAAAAAAAATTATCAAGCTAAGTGATAAAAACGAGGACAAACTAAATGAGCTAAAAAGTGAAGCAGTGGAAAGCAGCGCAAAACTACAAAGCATCTCCTCTCAACTCTCCAAATTCCTATCTCCACAACTCTACGACTCTATATTCTCTGGTTCTCGAGCTGGGACTAGAGCCACTAGACGTAAAAAGTTGACAGTATTTTTTTCTGATCTTTGTGGTTTCACGGATTTCGTAGAGAGCGTGGAATCGGAGGACGTGACGCACGTCTTAAATCTATATTTGGAGACTATGACCAACATAGCTCTCAACTATGGCGCAACCATCGATAAATATATCGGTGATGGAATTATGCTTTTTTTCGGCGACCCAGAAAGTAAAGGAATTAAACAAGCTGCTATAAATAATGGCATTGCTATAAATGGAGGTAGTATTAGTGCAATGTTTGGTTTCTTCTTATGCGAAGGACCAGTCAGAAATTTTGAAGAAGCAAAATGCACTAATTCAGAATTGTTTGGAAGACTTCATAGAGAGATGCTAAACAGGGGAGTATATCTCGCTCCTAGTTCGTTCGAAGCTGGATTTACCTCTCTTGCCCATAC